>CAVBNJ010000470.1:0-2005 GCA_963596755.1 bacterium | reverse complement strand
GAAAAACACATCCGGATCTGCTTCACAGCATCTTTTAACAAGCACAAAGATAAAGGAGGGAATGAACATGGCGAATCGTTCATCGAATACCGCAGCAGTACCAGAAGCAAAAGGCGCTCTGGACAAATTCAAATTTGAGGTGGCAAGCGAACTCGGCGTGCCGCTCAGTGATGGCTACAACGGTAACCTGACTTCCAAACAGAATGGTTCTGTCGGAGGTTATATGGTCAAAAAGATGATTGAACAGCAGGAACGCCAGATGTCCGGCGGTTCTTCTGGCCAGTACTAATCATCCCGGTATAACATCCTGATGCCGGAACAGGCATCAAAAAGCGTGAGCTCTTTTCTTTCGGAAAAGCTCACGCTTTTTTTCTTGCTCCTGCAGAGCCTGCAAATCGATACTTACAGATCGATACTTCCGGTTACATCGTCGTTGATGACGTAGTAAGCGGTGAATTCTTCCGGTTTTACATAAACCTTCAGGCTCTTTAACTCGTCTGCTTTCTTTCCATATCCTTCGGTCCAGATCTGACGGATTCTCTCATACAGATCTTTCTCTTTGATTTCTCTTCCGCCGAACTGCAGAATCATTTCCTGCTCAGCTTCTTTCTTTGCTGCTTTTGCAGGTGCTTTTTTCTCTGCCGGCTTTTTCGCTGCTGCTTTTTTCGGTGCAGCGGCTTTCTTTGCTGTCGTTTTCTTTGCTGTTGTGCGGGTTGTTTTTGCTGCCGGTTTTTCTTCTGCTTTAACAGGTGTTTCCACTGCTGCTGCAGTTTCCTTTACAACATCCTTTTCAACTTCTTTTGCAGCTGGTTTCTCTGCTGCGGTTGTTTTTTCTGCTGCTTTGGTCTCTACTTTTACTGTCTCGTTCTCTGCTGTCTTAGCCTGGGCAGCTGGTTTTTTCTTTACCATATCTGTTTCCTCCCATTTGGAACGGCCCCGTTCTCTTACGGAACTCATTCTGCGAACTATCATTCAGGCGAACGCTTGACACCCGCGGTCCGCGCATTTTGTTTGATTTCTTTTTTATGATACATGAATTTTCCCGTCTTTTCAAGTAATATCTGATTTCGCCGGAAATTTCCACGAAATTGCACGGTCATTTTTCCTGCCATGCAATTTGTCTGTCATTTTTGTTTAAATTCTCCGTTTCCGACCGCCTTTTTTCGTAATTTTTCACAGCCCGATGTCATGATTTTCCAGATCCAGATATGATTTCATTACATTTTTCAGCAGTTCATGCTCCGGTTTTTCAAAATATGGATCCTCGGTAAGCAGTTCGGATGCCGCTTCACTCGCTTTCTGCAGGATATCGGCATCGCGGAAAATATCTGCCATCTGAAATTCCATATCGCCGCTCTGGCGCGTTCCGAGCAGATCGCCGCTGCCGCGCAGTTTCAGATCCTCGGATGCGATATAAAATCCATCGTTGGAATGATTCAGGATCTCCAGGCGCTTTGCCGTCTCCTGATCTTTGTTCCCGCGGATAAAAATACAGTACGACTGATACTCACCTCGTCCGACGCGTCCGCGGAGCTGGTGAAGCTGCGCCAGGCCGAACCGTTCGGCGTTTTCGACCATCATCACCGTTGCATTCGGCACGTTGACACCGACTTCCACGACGGTCGTCGAGACAAGCACCTGAATCTCCCCGGCCGCAAATCGTTCCATGATCTCATTTTTCTGTGCCGGCTTCATCTGGCCGTGCAGCATCTCCACGGAAATGCCAGGCAGCTCTTTTTTCAGAAGCTGTGTGTAATCGGTGACGTTCTCTGCTTCGAGCCCCTCGCTCTCCTCGACCATCGGGCAGATCACATACGCCTGGCGGCCCATTTCCACCTGACGCGCAATAAAGCGGTAGGCTTTCGGGCGGTAGGAGGTGTCTACCACACAGTTTTTAATCGGAAGACGCTTGGCCGGAAGCTCGTCAATTACCGAAATGGAAAGATCACCGTACAGGATGATCGCCAGCGTCCGCGGAATCGGCGTTGCACTCATGACGAGGACA
>CAVBNJ010000469.1:0-2016 GCA_963596755.1 bacterium | reverse complement strand
CTTTTTCTGCTCAACTGCCGGTTTTGCTTCTTTCTTCGGCACGAACAGTTTCAGCTATTCCCCTTTTACAGTCAGATAGTCCACCAACTTCCGGTGCCCCGGTTCTGCTTCTTTTACCAGCGGCATGGCTGCGTAGGTGTGATACATGCCTTCTGCAATTTCCAGTGTCACGCTGGCTCCGCAGCTTCTCAGACGCTCTGCGGTTGACTGGGCTGCTGCCGAGAAAACTTCATCGCCGCCATAGGATAGATAGACATCTTTCACACCGTCGTAGAGGCCTCTGGAGTTATACATGAATTCCTCCGGGAGTTCTTTTCCGCCGGCCATTCCTTTGAAAATATTATCGAGCGCGGTTGTGCTCATGATCAGGTCTGTCTTGTTCAGTTCTTCCGCTCTTTTTCTTTCTTCTGCCGTCAGCGCGGAACCCGGCGAGCTTAACGCAAGTTTTCCCGGCATCGGAAGGCCTTCGCCGCGGCGGTTGATATATGACATCAGCCATAGGGTCATGGCTGCGCCGGATGAGCCGCCGAAAAATGCGATATGTTCTGCCGGATAATGTTCCAACGCCATCTTGTAGGTATCATACAGCATATCCAGTGCCTCCGGCAGATCGTGTTTCGGCGCAAGCGGAAAATATGGAAGCCGCATATCTCTTCCGGTCTCTTTTGCCAGCGGAATCAGTTCCTTTGCCTGAGACGGTTTTGGGTATTTCAGCATTCCGCCGCCGGCGATATAGATGCATACGTAATCGGTTTTCTTTTTATGCGAAATCTCCAGCACCGGAGAATTTCCTATCATGCATGTTTTAAATGTTAATTCCGGATCGCTTAAATTGGGAATCGAAGGCTTGGCTGTTTCTGTGTGAAACAGTTTTGTTAATTCGTCATATGGCTTTGCCATAATTTTCTGCATGGGAATGATGTGAAACATCGTTTTTAATACGGTATATTTTACTGACATTCTGTTTTTCCTCCATCCTCTTCCTCCGGAATTTCCACCTGCAGCAAAAGCCGTGTCAGCTCCCGGATTTCCTGTTTCATGATTTCGGCATCCATCTCGGTTGTCTCCGTCAGGCCAAACATCGCAAACGCGTAACTGTACGCCCGCACGTGCGGGTTGCGGATATTCCATACACCTTCCTCATTTCCGCGGATCAGAATTTTTTCCAGCATTTCCGCTTCGCTTCGAAAGACCGGCAGGCGGAATATATCAAAGTTCTGACGAAATTCTTCCTCTTTGAGTTTCTCCCGGTACCTGTTCATGTTCTCCGTAAACTGCATTTCCAGAACCCTCTGCAATGTTCGGATCATCTCTGTTGGAGGAATGCTTTTATCTTTGCAATATTCTTCCAGAACAGCTCCCGCAGCATTTCCTTTTCCAATCTCATCATAAAGTTCTTTTTTGCTGTGAAAATATCTTAAAATCGTCCCCCGGACAACACCACAGGCCGCTGCAATCTCATCAATTTTAACTCCGGCATATCCTTTCTCCAAAAACAAAATAGATGCTTTTTCTAAAATCTGCTGTTTTCTCAGTTCTGTATCATTGATTCTCTTTGCCACAAATAATCATCCCCTGCTTTCTTAATGACTTTTTGTCATTATAACAGTTAGTCAATTCTAATTCAAGGTTTTCGCACAAAAAAGCAGCCAATCCTACTGGAAAGACTGCTTTAAATCATATATTTTATTACTTTGTATGCCATCTTAATTGATTGTCTATGTCCCGTCCGGCATACATTACTCTAAGAATTGTTACGACCTTTTTATCGCGATCTGGCACATAAAATACCACATAATGATCCACGGGCAATACACGAAGTCCACGACTTTTCCATGGTTCTTCTTCATATCTTCGATAGCGTTCCGGCATAGTATCCAAGCTTAATATCTGTTCTTCCAAACGATCAAGCTGTTTGCTTGCGTTTTCAGGCGCTCGCAGTTCGAAAGCAATGTATTCGAAAATTTCTATCAAATCGCGTTCAGCCTGTTCGGATACTTCTACCCTATATGTCAT
>CAVBNJ010000468.1:0-2021 GCA_963596755.1 bacterium | reverse complement strand
GTTCCATTCTTCTCTGTACACAAGAAGCGGCTGCGGCACGTTCCTGTTCCGGAACGCTGTGCCGCAGCCGCATTGCTGTTCTTCCTGTTATAAAATTTTAGTCCGCAAATACTTTTTTCTTCCACCGAAGCAGAATCACCGCTGCCACAAGTGCCGTCAGGAAATCCGAAACCGGCTGGGAGGCGATGACACCGGAAAAACCGGCGATCTTCGATGCGCAGACAATGACAATGGCAAAAATCACGCCCTGGCGTCCCGCCGAGAGGATCAGCGCTCCGGCTCCGTTTCCGATTGCCTGGAAAATACAGGTCGATGCGAGCACGATGCCGACGAACGGCATGCCGATGAGCTGAACGCGCAGGATCTGCTGGGCCACGGCAATGACATCCGCATCTTTTAAGAACAGTCCCACGAGAAGCGGAGCCGCCGCACCGAGCACGATGGCCATTCCGACACCGGTCAGCACTTCCAGAAGGAAGGCGAAACGGATCGTCTCGCTGAACCGTTTTTTGTTCTTTGCGCCATAGTTGTAGCCGACCAGCGGCTGTCCGCCGAAGGCAAAACCGACCATGACAAGAACGGAGATCATGATAATTTTGAGGGCAATTCCCATCGCTGCCACTTTGTCCGTTCCGTACGGCTGCAAAAAGCGGTTCGTCAGTGTCACGCCGATGCTCTGCATGAAGTTTGTGACAGACGCCGGAATACCGATCGCCAGAACGGCAAGAACTTCCGCACCGGTCACTTTCAGTTTCCGGAAATCGACGGAGAGATAACGGCATTTCTTGATCATAAAGATCACATAGAAGATATCGCCGCAGATATTGCCGATGACGGTTGCAATCGCGGCGCCTGCTGCTCCCAGGCCGAGCGTGTAGATAAAAATCGGGTCGAGAATGATGTTGACCACGGCTCCGATCATCGTTCCGACCATCGATGCTTTGGCAAAGCCTTCGGTACGCACCAGATTGTTCGGTGTCAGCTGTACGATGATAAACGGTGCGCCGAGCGCGATCCACTGGTAATAATCGCCCGCATACTTCCATGTCGTCTCATCGCAGCCGAGCAGGCCGAGGATCGGCTGTTTTGCGGCGAGCAGAATGATGCTGACCACAATGCCGACGGCGATCGCTGCATAAAAGCAGAACACGCTGATCCGGCTTCCGTCCTCGTACTCCTTTTTGCCGAAGAGACGCGAAATCACGGAGCTTCCACCGACGCCGAAGATGTCGCCGAGCGCGATCATCAGCGTAAAAATCGGTGTGCCGAGCGATACGCCGGCGATCAGTGCGGTGTTTCCGGTCCGCGCGATGAAAAAAGTATCTACCATATTATAGATCAGCGATACCACCATGCCGAGCACGACCGGAAGTGCGAGCGTCATATATGCTTTTGACACTTTTGTTTTCTCAAATAATTCGTTTTCCATTTTGAAAACTCCCCTTTCCTCTCTTTTTCTTTCTGTCCTCGTGTATCTTAACAGACTTTCTTGCTTTTTCTTGTGTCATATGTCACAATAAAGAAAAAGTCTTCCAAAAAATTTCTGTGAAAGGATTTTTCTTATGAAACGAATTTTTGACCCGGCTCTGCTGGACTTTTATCTTCAGAAACATGAGATTCCGTCGCTTTTCGACACACCGGATCTCGATTTTTCCCTGTATCAGTTTGAAAAAGGGGAGCATCTCGATCTTCTGAATCAGGAGGAATATCTCTCGTTTCTCGTGGACGGCTCCATCGAGATCAGCGCCAACCGCGCCGACGGCACGAGCTACCCGATCGGTTATCTTGAAGGTTTCACCTGTATCGGCGATATGGAATTCTGCGGAAAACGCGATGATACGCACCAGATTGAGGCACGCACCACCGCGCTTTGTATTGTCCTGCCGCTTATCTCCACGAAAGAGCTTCTGCTGAACGACAACCGCTTTTTACGATATCTTTTAACCTCTGTCACCGAAAAGCTGATGCTCTATTCCAGCTCCCAGTCGAATTTTTCCACGCTCGAAGAATCGTTCCTCTCC
>CAVBNJ010000467.1:0-2028 GCA_963596755.1 bacterium | reverse complement strand
CCGTGCGCGCTACCAAGCTACGCCATACCCCGTAATCACGTTTTCATTATACCAGCGAACCCCTGAAAAATCAACGTTATTTTTCCCGCTCGCTTTTCATTACATTTTTGTTCTGCATATCGTTTCATTTTTCCTCATATTTTACTATCTCGTCACTTTTTCTTTCAAAATATGTAATTTTCCGGCATTTTTCACGTATTATAAGTGAAAGGGGAAAAATCGTATGCCATACAAACTTTCACCGCCGGCATGCCAGTCTGCAAAGACTATGTAAAATAATTTCATAAAAGGAGACATCGTAATGGAAACTGAAATTTACTTTCTACTACACTCTTTAGGAATTGGTGCAAAATACCGCGGCTTTCACTATCTCGCTTATGGTATTGCTTTATGCATGGAAGACGAAGATTATCTCCTTCGGGTCAGCAAAACGCTGTATCCAAAGATCGCACAGAAGTTCCAGATCTCGTCCTCATGCGTCGAACGCGACATCCGCACCGCAATTTCCGTCTGCTGGACCCGCGGAAACCGGGAACTTCTCTTTTCGCTTTCCGTGCGCCCGGTTCTGGCAAAACCGACCAATTCCGAATTTTTTGATATTGTAAGCTCACATATCAAATATTACCGTACCTTTCCTGCCTGTCGTCAGGAGGCATAAGGGACGCCGTACATAAAAGAAAAAACACTTCCGCGCCGAATCATATTGGGGGATATGGAAAGGGCGCGGAAGTGTTTTTTCTTGCCATTTGGAGACGCAAAAGGAGACTGCCCGCAAAGGCAGTCTCCCATATTTTTTCATATGACAGCAAACCGATTAGTTGTTGATCAGTTTGTCCTCGTTGCTCCAGCTGTACAGCTTTCTGATTTCTTCTCCGACTTTCTCTGACGGATGCTCTGCAGCTTTTCTTCTCATTGCACGGAAGTGAGCCTGTCCGCCTGCCGGGGACATATCCAGAAGGAAGTCTTTTGCGAAAGTACCATCCTGGATATCGGAAAGGATCTTCTTCATGGTCTTCTTGGTCTCTTCAGTGATGATCTTCGGTCCGGTGATGTAATCGCCGTACTCAGCAGTGTTGGAGATGGAGTATCTCATTCCGGAGAATCCAGACTGATAGATCAGGTCTACGATCAGTTTCATCTCATGGATGCACTCGAAGTATGCGTTTCTCGGGTCGTATCCAGCCTCACACAGAGTCTCGAATCCAGCCTGCATCAGGGCGCATACACCGCCGCAGAGAACTGCCTGCTCACCGAACAGGTCTGTTTCTGTCTCAGTTCTGAAGGTTGTCTCCAGAAGACCAGCTCTTGCTCCGCCGATTCCAAGACCATAAGCCAGTGCTCTGTCCAGAGCTTTTCCGGTGTAATCCTGCTCAACAGCAACCAGGCAAGGAGTTCCTTTGCCAGCCTGATACTCGCTTCTTACAGTGTGGCCAGGTGCTTTCGGAGCGATCATAGCTACGTCTACGTTCTTCGGAGGTACGATCTGTCCGAAGTGGATAGCGAAACCATGAGCGAACATCAGCATGTTGCCCTCTTCCAGGTTTGGCTCGATATCTTTTTTGTACATTGCAGCCTGTTTCTCATCGTTGATCAGGATCATGATGATGTCAGCCTGTTTTGCAGCCTCAGCAGCGGTGTATACTTTGAATCCCTGTGCCTCTGCTTTTGCCCAGGATTTGCTGCCTTCATAAAGTCCAATAATAACATCACAGCCGGAATCTTTCAGGTTCAGTGCATGAGCATGTCCCTGGCTTCCGTAACCGATGATTGCGATTTTTTTGCCTTCCAGTAAAGAAAGATTACAATCTTCCTGATAAAAAAGTCTTGCTGCCATTTTATTTTCCTCCATATATATAGAATGTCTTGACCGGCGGCAGGTCGGTCAATGTATACAGCGAAAAGCATTTCTGCTTTCTGCTGTTTGTCAGGGAAATGAAACTCTGATTCAAAGGATTTCATTCCTCTAGCAAACGTATGTAATATGATCTGCGTTAATCGAGGTAACGCACATCGTGGACTCCTCTGGAG
>CAVBNJ010000466.1:0-2037 GCA_963596755.1 bacterium | reverse complement strand
GTCTCATACGCACCGTACGGCGTATGCATCGGATAACGGTTTTTCTGCGTTACATGCTGATTCTCCCAGTCTCTTGTCTGTCTCATGTTTTTGAAACCCTCCTTACCTTTGCTTTCGCATTTTCCGACTGCATTTTTTCTTTTATCCGGATTGGTGTTCCTTTTTTCAATTCTTATGATATAATAAATCCATGGATTTTCAGAAATTTTATGCAGTTATGATGTTTTTAGTATAAAACACCACAGTCGGATGCAAAATAGCTGATCTGGTGTTTCTTTTATCCAAAATGGGAAAGAAAGGAAATGTGATGATTCCGGAAACTTTGCTTAATGCAATAGAAAAGAGCGATGTCATCTATCGCTGTATTGGAACTGAAATGAAGAACGGGATTCTGGCGTGCGGTTTTATGCGGAAAGAGACGGCAGACCGCTCCCAGTACCATTTTTCGAACGATTACTACAGCTGTTTCGTGCTGCTGCGCGGAAGCGGGGAGTATATTGCAGAAGACGGCACTTCGTATCCGCTGCAGGCGGGAAGTCTGGTCCAGCGTCTGCCGGATGTACCGCATTCCACCCGCGTAGATCCCGATGGAAAATGGCTGGAATTTTTTATCTCAATTGGGAAGCCGTTTTTTGAATCGTTCTGTTCCCTTTCGGTTCTGAACCGGGAACCGGTGTTAAAAACGGAGCTGCTTCCCGGCGATCTGGAACGGTACGAGAAGCTTCTGCAGTCGCTGAAGGCCACGCCGGACAGTCTGCTTCCCTTACGGATTCCGGAGCTGCAAAAAGAGATTCTCCGAATGTACGGCTACCATGCGCACCGGGTGAATCTGCAGCGCGACCCGATCGAGGCTGCCTGCGATGCGCTCTCTCAGAATCTTGATGAGGAGATTTCTCTTGAAGAACTGGCGCGGTCGCTTCAGATCGGCTATGAGACGTTTCGAAAAGTATTTAAAAAACAGACCGGCGTCTCCCCCGCACGGTACCGCACCAGGAAGAAGATGGAGCAGGCCCGTATTCTTCTCGAGGGCGGCGTACCAATGAAGGAAATTGCCGGTCTGGTAGGATATGGTGATGTCTATGCGTTCAGCAAACAGTTCTCCCGGTTTTTCGGATTTCCGCCCGGAAAGTACCGCTCGCGTTTTCAGTCGGATGCGGCTGATTTAGAACAGTTTTAAGATATCATCGACGGTTTTGCGTTTTGGCTTATCCGGGTTGATCGCACGGTAGCCGACAGCGATGACAGCACCGAGAAGTTCATTTTCCGGAATGGAAAGGGCTTCCCGGATTGCTTTCTCATCGCGGATGCCCATGATCAGGGTATCAAGGCCGAGTTCTCTTGCTCGCAGGATGAAGTTTTCATCGTGCAGACCGAGATCGTAATAGCCCCAGCCGTTTCCGACTTCATTATCCGGTGTTCCGTCTTGGGTAAAGCCGGAACGGTCTTTGACAAATGTGGTTACGACAAGTGCAGCTCCTTTCGAGCTCTTCTGATTGAATTCCGGAAGGCATTTAGCAGAAAATTCTTCAATTTTCTCCGGTGTTACAACGGCATAGTACCGTGTCGTCTGTGAGTTTTTCCAGGACGGAGCCTGAATGGCTGCCTGTACGATCTCCTGGATCTGCTCTGCCGTTACGTGTTTCTCCGGATCAAATGCGCGGATGCTTCTTCTTTCTTCAAGCAGTTTTGTAAATTCCATGATGTATATCCTCCTTTTATAAAGCCTCGTAATCTTCCCGTGAAAAACGGTGATATGTCAGGCCGAATTCATTTTCTTCGACACAGTAACAGTATTCATCTACAGACGGGTCTGCAAAAGAAAATACATGTCCCATCTCATGCTCTTCGGATGCGTTTTCTTCCACTGTGGTGTGCATTTTCTCGGCATAGGAAGAAAAGCAGTTCCGAACCTGTTCCATTGTGTTTCCGGGCGTTGTGATCACCTGCAGAAGGCTCTGTAAGAGTTCTGGTACGGGGATTTCGCGCTCGATATAAGAACAGCCCTCCTCCGGGATTTCCACGCAGTAACGGTCTTTG
>CAVBNJ010000465.1:0-2051 GCA_963596755.1 bacterium | reverse complement strand
CACTTCCTCCATGTGCAGTTCCAACTGATCCACGAACGCTTTCATACTGTTCATCTCCCAGTCGCGCACTTTCAGAAAATATGCCCTTCCCGACAGCGGCCGTTCTAACTTCTGCAGCTGCTCTGTATTCTGTTTTCTTGTAATGGCATAAATAGATAAGGATTTCATTCTCTGCTCGTTCCATATGATGATTTTTCTTTATCATACCATAGAATGAAAAGATATACATTTGAAAAATAAAAAATTTTTAGTATAATATGTTCTAAAGCAGGAGGTCCCTATATGAATCGAACAAAAGAACTTCTCAGTGACGCATTCTGGCAGCTTTTAGAAGAAAAACCTTTTAATAAAATTACGGTGCAAAATATCGTAGAACGCTGTCAGGTTAACCGCAATACCTTTTATTATCATTTTCAGGACATTCCTGCCCTCGCTGAATTTTCCATTTATACCTGGGCTGATCAGCTGATTAAAGATAACTGCAAGCTGGGCACGCCCATTAATTGCATCCGTCCCATCACAGAAGAATTTACCAAACGCAAAAATGCATTTATCCATATCTACCGCTCCGCCAATCAGGATTCCTTCATTCGCTACCTGAACGATATTTGTTCCCATGCTGTACAGGCTTACATCACAAAAGCACTGGGAACCATTTCTGTTTCACCGGAAGTTCAGAATACGCTGGTGCGCTATTATAAATGCGCTGCTTCCGGCATTATTCTGGACTGGCTGAATGCATCTGCTTCTTATGATTTAACAGACTTTTGTGAAAAAACCTGTACGTTTCTTAACGGGTCCGGAAAACGGGCATTTCTAAAACATATCGTCAAATAACTGCACTGATTCCCATCCCGAATGCGTTGGGACCCACATGACATCCGATGCTGCAGGTCAGCGGTTCATACAGGACTTCATCGTCTGTAAATGTTTGCCGTACCAGATGGCTCCAGTCCTGAATATCTGATTCTTTTAAAAATGTGCTGGCAGCTCCCACCCGGATTTTGAACCCCTGGGATTTCAACTCTTCTGCTTTTTCTTTTATAAGTCGAATAACGCGCTGTTCGCATTTCTTCTGTCCACGAATTTTCTCACAGGCGTCAATCTGCTCACCTTTGATCACCAATAACGGTTTCAAATTCAATACCGATGCCATTGCTGCTGCCGCCGGCGTAATTCGTCCTCCACGTTTCAGATAGTTCAGATCATTTACCGCCACATAAATAAGAGAACGAAATGCGTTTTCTTCCAGGCGTTCTTTTATTTCCTTTGCCGGAATTCCCTGTGCCGCAAGGTTTACAGCATCAAATACCGCATGTCTTTGTGTCACAGAAATTCGATGTACATCCGCTACATAAACCCGCCCCGGATATTCTTCCGCCAGCATACAGGCCGTCTGACAGGAACCACTTAAACCGCTCGACATAGGAATATACACAATTTCATCGTAACCTTGTTTCAGTATAAACTCCCACAGAAACATTACATCTCCAGGGGATGGCTGCGAAGTTGTGATCGTTTTATTCTCTGTCAGATATTGAAGAAAATCTTTATGGTTTAAATT
Source organism: bacterium (assembly GCA_963596755.1). Taxonomy (GTDB): domain Bacteria; phylum Bacillota; class Clostridia; order Lachnospirales; family Lachnospiraceae; genus Fusicatenibacter. The sequence goes on along the minus strand of CAVBNJ010000465.1, from coordinate 487 downwards.
TTTTCCCTCATAATAAATAACATCCTGAATACATACCGGCATGGGAACCGTAAAGATTCCCAACCTGTCTGCCTCTTCCTGAAAAATTCCGCAATTACTGTCCGTCACAATTGCTGTTTTCATATCCATGTTTTTTTCCTTTCTGTTCCCAGAGTTTGTCTGCAACCGGTTTCCAGTGTTCCGCATACCGATCGCATTTTGCACATAAATGTTCTGCACTTTCCGGTGACTGAAGATCTGTAGAATGTGCACCTGTCTTGCTCACCATTTCTCTCAGTTTCTGTGGATTTTCAAGCATTGGACACGGTCGGAGCATGTTTTCATTAAATGGCTGTCCATCATGATAGGCCATCAACATTGGTGACTGCAGTGCTTCTAACAAGGTTTTTTCGCGAATATTCGAATCGGAATAGTGAACAAATACGCACGGATCAATATCTCCATTCGCATTGATATGAAGATATCGATACCCACCTGCGATACAACC
>CAVBNJ010000464.1:0-2060 GCA_963596755.1 bacterium | reverse complement strand
TCCGCAACGTGCGCCACCGTCAGTTTCTCGGCGTAATGCTCTTCGATATACCGCATGACCTCGCGGATCTGCTGCACCGCTTTCTGATTCTGCGGAATATGCTCTTTCCCGATCCGCACCGCATAGTCCACCTGCAGGCGGTACAGCGCCTCGAGCAGAAGGCTGTCGAATTTCAGCTGATATCCTTCTTTCTGTGCACCGTACACCTGATCCATCTCCCGGAGAACTGCCTTAAATTCCGCTAATTTCTGCTTTTCTGCCTCTCCATTCGGCCGCTCATCCACGACAAAGTAAAGCTGGTCGTAGTGTTCCATGTACTGCAGCAGCATCTCATACGGGACCTGCAGCACAATGGCCTGGTTCGGGTAGGCCGTCACGGCGTGGATCGTGCCGGAATTGATGACGAGAAGCTCATTTTCCCCGATCAGCCGCTCCCCGCCGTCGCCGAAACGCACTTTCAGACGGCCTTCCAAAAGATAGATGATCTCCAGATCATTGTGCCAGTGCGGCGGGTTGCTGTAGCCGCCGTCGTCGATGCTGTGGAAAAAGCGGATGCCGATGTCCCCGTTTGCCGTAATCCATTCGAAATTGCTCTCCATGGTATCCTCCCGTTTCAAACTGAAAAAGCGCGTCTGAACTTTCTTCTTGTTCAGGCGCGCTCCTCTTATCTTCTGCTACAGGGACATGGTGATTTCACGCCCTGTGCGGTGGTATTTTTGAAATGTAACTCCGGACGCCTTCATCATCCGTTTCGATGCGATCACGGACGGGGTGTCCGCGTACTTGTCGCAGTCGTAGATCACCGTCTTGATTCCCGCCTGGATAATTGCCTTGCAGCACTCGTTGCATGGGAACAGCGTCACATACAGCTTTGCGCCCTCGAGGCTTCCGCCGCGGTAATTCAAAATGGCGTTCAGCTCACTGTGCGTCGTATAAAGATACTTGTTTTCCAGCGGATCTTCACTTGTCTTTCCCCACGGAAACTCGTCGTCCGAGCAGCCTTTCGGGAAACCGTTGTAGCCCATGGACAGAATCTTGTTGTCCTCGCTCACGATGCAGGCTCCCACCTGGGTGTGCGGGTCCTTCGAGCGCATCCCGGCAAGCTGGGCAACACCCATAAAATATTCATCCCAGGAAATATAATCCTCTCTCTTATCGCTCATACCATTTCCCCTGTATTTTTCTTAATGTATTTCACTCTTATTTCGTACCGAAGATACGGTCGCCGGCATCACCAAGACCCGGTACAATGTAGCCGTGCTCGTTCAGATGATCGTCGAGTGCTCCGACAAAAACATCGACATCCGGGTGAACCTCATGCATTTTTGCAATTCCGTCCGGAGAAGCGATGATGCACATGAAGTGGATTTTCTTTGCGCCTTTTTCTTTCAGCATGGTGATCGCTGCCGTTGCAGAACCGCCGGTTGCCAGCATCGGATCGGTGACAAATACTTCACGGCTTGCGATATCAGACGGAAGTTTGCAGTAATACTCCACCGGATTTAAGGTTTCCGGATCGCGGTACAGACCGATGTGTCCGACTTTTGCAGCCGGGATCATAGCCAGCATACCCTCTACCATGCCAAGGCCTGCGCGGAGGATCGGAACAACTGCCATTTTCTTTCCTTCCAGCTCTTTTACGGTTGTCTTGCAGATCGGGGTTTCGATCTCAACGTCTGCGAGCGGCAGCTCTCTTGTTGCCTCGTAGCACATCAGCATTGCGATCTCGCTGATCATCTCACGGAACTCCTTGGAGCTTGTATCTTTCTTTCTGATAATACCGATTTTGTGCTGGATCAGCGGGTGATCCATGATGACTGTTCTTGCCATTTTCTTGTTCTCCTTTGTTTTTATTATTTATTCATTTTCGCCTTCATGCTCAATCAGATGAATCCGGCGTTCGTGACGTTCTTCTCCGGAAAATGGAGTGTTCAGGAAAGTTTCTACGATCTTAATTGCAAGACCAGGTCCTACGACGCGTCCGCCCATAGCCAGTACGTTGGCATCGTTGTGCAGACGGGTTGCCTCTGCGCAGAAGCAGTCGGTGCAGAGTGCTGCGC
>CAVBNJ010000463.1:0-2063 GCA_963596755.1 bacterium | reverse complement strand
GCCGTTGACCGGTCCGTAGGTGCTCATGATGGATCTTGCGCCGCCTTCTTTGACTGCGATCTCATAACCTTTCAGATAGATCTCACGCAGGGCACGCTCAGAAACAACAGCGTTTGTCGTGTGGCGGTTGGACTCCTGGTTGTTGCCGCAGAAGTGTTTGATGGTTCCGGTTACATCTGATTTTTCCATACCAAGAATCTGTACGGCACTGATCCATCCGGTCAGGTACGGATCCTCGGAAATATACTCAAAGTTACGTCCGTTCAGCGGATTTCTGTGAATGTTCATGCCAGGTCCAAGAAGTGCATCGACGCGGTTCTGTCTCATCTCACGTCCTGCCATCTCGTACAGATCTTCTACGAGCGGAAGATCGAAAGTACAGCCAAGCAGTGTGCCGTTCGGCATGGAGAACGCTTTCGTTCCGCAGTCGAAACGAAGTCCGGACGGACCGTCAGTACAGCAGGCTGCCGGGATGCCGAACTCCTGCAGTTCCGGTGTCAGGCCGCCGAATGCTGCTGCGGTTCCCGGAGTAACCTTCGGGCTGCACATGCCCTCGCCGCGGAACATGCAGATCAGATCATCATCGGAAAGCTGTGCCACGAAGTCTTCCATGGATACTTTCTTGTCCAGAACATCGGCGAGCTTGTAGCCCTTGTCACCGGTATAGGTGATCGGCTCCATGCGGTTCTCTTTCATGCGCTCAACCGGATCTACGGTGCGCAGAGGAACTGCCTCATATCCCGGTTTTAATGTACCGTCCTCGCCTGCAACAGCTTTCATACGCTCAAATGCTTCTACCGGTGCCATTGCCTCGGTCAGGACCTCAACTACTTTGAACGGCTGCTCGTAAGCGCCTGCAAAGGCTGCGCTTCTGACATCGCTTCCCACGTAGAACTCGTAGCTTCCTTCTTCGAGTACGTAGCAGGATTTGTGTCCGGTTGCGCCGCTGTCATCGTAAGATGCAAAGCTTTCTTTTGTCACATCGATCGTCAGGGTCTCTTTTGCACCCGGTGCAAGAACGCCGGTCTTTGCGAAGCCGACGAGTGCGCGGGATGGTTTTCCAAGAACGCCCTGCGGAGCTTTCACATAAACCTGAACAACCTCTTTACCATCTGTTTTTCCGGTATTCTCAACGGTTGCCGTCACGGTTACATTATCAACGTCTTTCTCTTTTGCCTCTGCGGTTACTGCAAAGGTGGTATAGGAAAGACCGAATCCAAACGGATATAATACTTTCTCTTTTGCAAACGTCTCAAAGTAGCGGTATCCAACGTAGATATCCTCTTTGTACTCATTGCGCTGCAGATCGCCGAAGCAGCTTGTGGACGGATAATCCTCGATGTTCTCTGCAATCGTATCGGTCAGTTTACCGCACGGATTGACTCTTCCCATCAGCACATCGGCAACGCCGTTTCCGCCTTCCTGGCCGCCCTGCCATACGTAGAGAACGGCTGCCGGATTGCACTCTTTCACCCATTTCATGTCGATGATGTTTCCGACGTTCAGCACAACAATCGTTCTTGCAAATGCTTTGCTGACTTTCTCTACCATCTCTTTTTCGGTATCGGTTAAGAGATAGCTTCCTGCCTCGTTTTTGTTGTCCTGGTCCTCACCTGCGGTACGGCCTACGACAACGATGGCTGCATCGGCGTCTTTTGCACTCTCCACGATCTCATCGGTAAGCTCCATCTCTTTCTGGGACCACGGCACTTTTCCCCAGCCCTGGCCTTCATCGTATGGATTTGCCTCGATCCATTTCTCGTAGGTTTCGAGAAGGTTCTCATCGAGCGTGATGTCTTTTTCTTCTTTTAAGGCATCCAGAATGCCGACCACATATTTGGTGTTGACGAGTCCGCCGGAACCAAGTCCGCTCTTATAATAGTGGAATGCAATTCTTCCGAAAACGGCTACTTTGTCCCCTTTTCGAAGCGGGAGTGCCTCGTTGTCATTTTTCAGAAGGACACATCCCTCTGCTGCTGCCTGGCGGGCAAGCGCTGCGTATTTGTCGAAATCCAATGGTGTGAATTTTCCCATATTGTTCCCCTTTCTCCTGTACCTAATCT
>CAVBNJ010000462.1:0-2068 GCA_963596755.1 bacterium | reverse complement strand
TATCTGTTCCTCAGCTAAACGGAAGCCGGTTTCTATGGCATGAATGCACGTTTCAGCGGTTTGTCTGTCTGCAGACCAACTACCTGCTCCAGATCTTTCATGCTGTCATCGATATATGCTGCGCCGTAAGCTGTGATTCCGCTTACAACTTCTGTCTCCATATCCAGAACGCCGCCTTTTGCACGCTCTTCTTTCTGGAGTTCCTGTAATTTGCCCCACAGACGGTCTGTAGCCTCTGTCGGTCCTTCCAGGAATTTTTCATCTCCATCATATGGAGTATAGTTGTTCTGAATAAAGTCACGTACGTCAACGCCTTCTTTCCAGAGTCTTCCGGAAAAGCCGTCCCACTGTTCAAATTCTTTCATTTGATTTGTTCCTTTCTGGTGTTATTTTGTTTCGTCACGCTCCGGCATCTTCTTTGCACCGGGCATGAACACCTCCGCATTCATAATATAACAAATCTCTGCTTTCCGCGCAAGATATGCACTTGAAAAAATACAAGGAAAAACCACAAAATCTTGTATTTTTATAAGAACAAAATCTACATGTGGCGCTTTTCTTTTATGCTCCGTATCCAATCTCATACGTCTGCTCTGCAAAGTTACAAATAACATATGTTCCATCGGAAAATTCGCTCTTCTGTACGCTTCCGTCCGCTGCAAGACACTCGTGGCGGACCAGTTCCAGGAGTGCCGTTTTTTCATGAAGCTTCGTTACAACACGGCATCTTTCCGCCATCTCTTCCAGGCTGATTTTCTCCCCATCGAATGCACCATCCGTATTCGGATATGCGCCGTCCCGCACAAGATACGGTGCGCCGCCGGCCAAAAGTGCATACAGCATATAGTCCTCGTCTTTCGAAACGCGGTCCATCATCCACGGCTCGATCACACAGTCATGGTATACAAGATTAAAGAGCGGCACCGGGATTCCTTTTTTCGGTATTTCTGCCGGACGCAGCATAAAGTCGTACGGTGCATAATGGCAGAATACCAGATACGGAACCGCCCAGTCGCTGACCTCCTCAGAGCTTGAGAGAATCCCCTGCGAGAGCAACCAGGAGAAGCAGTTTCCGCGGTACGTATAGCAGTCTCTTCTCGTCATCACATGCTCCGGATTGGCACACTCATCGCCCTCGTTGCATGTAAACACATCGAGATAGGCACCGTCAAGCCGGATTCCGTTTTTCTTCAGCTCGGCAAAATTCCGTTTCACATAGAACGGCGCCTGTGTCGCGCAGAGATAGCTCTGCGGTCCGCCTGCCCAGTAGCTGTGTCCCGGCACCGTTCCGTTCGGAAGACGGCAGGCATAATTTTCATCGTAGCTTGGAGCCGCATGGTAATAATCGCGGTACTGGTCATGAATGCCGAACCGGTAGCCGAACGCATGCATCGTATCGACAAGCGATTTCATGCCTTCCCAGCCGCCGGCCTCTTCGCACGCCGGGGTATAGTCCGGGTGCTGATTGTCATATCCCGGTTCTGCCCAGCCGTCGAGATGAAGATATACCTTCTCCACGCCGAGATCATGAATCTCTTTGATTTCCTGCTCACGTACAGAAAACGGTACGACACGGTTGTTTTTCTCCGGGTTCTGCGGATCGAAAAAGCCGGACTCCGGCTGTACAACTGTCTTGATTCCCGTATGGACAAAGCACGTTCCCACAAGATCCTGAACGGACGGATTCTGCACTGCCTTTTCTTTCAGGGTGCGCAGATGGCCCTGTTCCCGCACGTACTGGCGGTACGTTTTGCACAGATCATTATAATCACAGTCATTCCGGAACGTATACCGGAATACACGGCGGTAATCCATCGTTCCAAGGCTTGGCTCCAGCCATGCGCCGACACGGGTGTACGGGCCGCCGGATGGATGCTCCGCCCGGTAACCGGCGTTCCACGGTGTTGTGCAGATCGCAATGTAGCCGTTTCTTTCTTTTACCTGCCCGAACCACGGCATATAGCCGCCGGAGGTCTCAAATCTTCCGTCGAAAGAAAGCTTTCCAAGCTCCGTTTCCCATGTATTCGGAATCAGAAGTCCCTGCCCCTCGGTAAGAAGTGTATACCAG
>CAVBNJ010000461.1:0-2072 GCA_963596755.1 bacterium | reverse complement strand
TGCTCATCCCTTACACTCTGCTCGATGGCCCGATACGCTTCGATCATGACCGATGCACCGGCGAATTTGCCGCCTGACAGGAAATTGGGACATACCTCGAGGCAGCAGCCACACTGCAGGCACTGTCCCGCCTGATACTGCAGTTTTCTGTCCCAGGAAAAATCCGATTCCGACTTTTCTTCCAGCCAGATTTTCATTTCCTGCAGTGTCTGAAACATTGTGCTTCTGTCCACCATCAGATCTTTTACCAGCGGGAATTTCTGAAGCGGCTCCAGAACAATTTTTCCGCGTTTCCTGACATCTTTCAAAAATACACTGCAGGCAAGCGCCGGAACCCCGTTGATCCGCATTGCGCAGGCACCGCATTTTTTCTCGAGACATCCGCATTCCCAGGCGATCCGATCCAGCCTGGCTTCCGTCTGGTTTACTTCATTCAGCCAGTCTGCAACCGTCAGCGCGCCATCCCCATTATACGTAAACGTCTGAACATAGGACGTATCCTTCTGGGATTTCTGTCTTTTTACTGTTATTTCAATCGTCATTCCTGCTGCCTGCCTTTTCAAAATGAATCTGGATGGCACCATCTGCAAATTCCGCAATGGTCTGCTTCTGGTACTCTTCCCGTTCTTCCGGGTAATCGCTTCTGTTGTGTGCCCCTCTGCTTTCCTTTCGCTCCAGCGCACACAGCAGCATTGCTTTTCCTAAGAAACAGCAGTCCGAAACCGCCTGATTTTCTGCCTCTGTCGCAGTATCATCGTATTCTTTCCCCACTTTTTCAATCAGCGCATTCAGTTTTTCCACCGAATCCTTCAAAGTTTCTTCCATTCGAACGATGCCAAGTCCCTCTTTCAGAATCTTCTGCAGCGACTGCCAGTTTTCGATGTAACTGCCGGAAACTATGTTTTTTCTTTCGCTTTCCTGCTCTTTCCGCTCCTGAAGCCGTATTTCTTCTTTCTCCTCCATCGCCGATCTCGCCGCAATACAACCTCCGTATAAAGCTCCCAGAAGGGAATTGCCTCCCAGACGGTTTGCACCATGATACTGACAGGCGCATTCCCCTGCCGCATAAAGCATCTTCATCGAAGTGCGATGGTCTGCATCCACCCAGATTCCGCCCATAAAATAATGAATCCCCGGCATGACCGGGATCGGCTCTTTTCTCGGGTCGAGGTTCAGAAAACGGATGCAGTCGTGAATCACTCCCGCCAGTTTCTGCTCGCAGACAGCCCTGTCGAGATGACGCATATCCAGATACACATTTCTTCCCTTTTCCATCTGCATCCATTCTTCTTTTGCGATCACATCCCGCGGCATCAGATTTCCAAGTTCTGGATACTTTTCTTCCATAAAATAAAACGGTTTTCCATTTTCAAGTACATAAAGACGGCCGCCCTCTCCGCGCACGGCTTCCGTAATCAGCATATTTTTTCCGTGCAGCTTCGCGGTCGTCGGATGGTACTGAATAAATTCGCCGTTGGCAAACCGGACCCCGGACGAAAACAGATTCGCGGTAACAGCGCCGGTATTTTTTACCGATCCTGTGGCATTTCCAAACATCCCATTCAGGCCGCCGGATGCGATGATGATTTTTCCATAAAATACTTTTTTCTCCTGTGTGACCGGATGAAAAAGAACGCATCCGTACGCCTGATTTTCCAAATGCAGCAGTTTCAGAAAACTCCATCCGCAGATCCGCTCAATCAGCCCGGCGGCTTCATATCTGCGGATCTGATCTGTCAGAACGTACATGAGCTGTTTTCCGGTATTAGCTGCCGCAAAAAAGGTTCTCTTTACCGATTGGCCGCCAAAAGCTCTTACATCTGGTTTCTTGTTCTCATTTAAGGAAAACGCCATGCCTTTTGCAAACAGCTCTTCGACGATTTCCGGCGCTGCCGCTGTCATCTGCCGGACCGCCTTTTGGTCTGCAATCCATCTTCCGGCTTTTTCTGTTTCTTCTGCATGAAGCGCCGGGGAATCTGTCTCTCCCGCCGCTGCATTAATTCCGCCCTCCGCCATCACAGACTGCGCCCGTTCCGACGGCATGTCCGATACCAGAATGGACGGAACCCCGT
>CAVBNJ010000460.1:0-2086 GCA_963596755.1 bacterium | reverse complement strand
GGCTCTATCTTACTCAAAATTAAAATTCACATTCAGTTACGCTTCGTCAATCGCTTTTCCAATATCATGGCGGTAATATTTATTGTCGAAGTCAACCCAGTCAACAGCCTTGTATGCATTCGCACGCGCCTCTTTCAGGGTATCGCCAAGTGCTGTCACGCCGAGGACACGGCCTCCGTTTGTCACGATCTCGCCGTCTTTGAACTTCGTTCCGGCATGGAAGCAGTAATATCCTTCATGCTCTTTGAACGTCTCAAGTCCGCGGATCGGGAATCCTTTCTCGTAGGAAACCGGGTAACCGTTCGAAGCCAGTACCACGCAGACACACGCATTATCTGCAAACTGCAGGTCTATTCTGTCGAGGGTTCCGTCGATGCATGCTTCAAATACATCGATGATATCGGTCTTCATACGAGGAAGCACAACCTGCGCCTCCGGGTCGCCGAAGCGGGCATTGTACTCGAGCACCTTCGGTCCGTCCGGTGTCAGCATCAGTCCGAAAAAGATAACACCCTTGAACGGTCTTCCCTCGGCTGCCATCGCATCTACGGTCGGCTGATAGATATATTTCCTGCAGAAATCATCCACCTCTTTTGTATAGAACGGGCTTGGAGAGAAGTTGCCCATACCGCCGGTGTTAAGGCCGGTATCGCCGTCTCCTGCTCTCTTGTGATCCTGTGCGGAGCTCATCGTCTTGATCGTCTTTCCATCGACAAAGGAGAGTACGGAAACCTCGCGTCCCGTCATAAACTCCTCGATAACCATCTCGTTTCCGGCGCTGCCGAATTTTTTGTCGAGCATGATCGTCTTGACGCCGTCTTTTGCCTCCTCTAAGGTATTGCAGATCAGAACACCTTTTCCAAGAGCCAGACCGTCGGCTTTCAGCACGATCGGGAATTTTGCGGTTTCGAGATATTTCTCAGCCGCTTCCGGATCGGAGAATGTCTCGTACGCTGCCGTCGGAATGTTGTATTTTTTCATCAGATCTTTCGAGAACGCTTTGGAGCCTTCCAGAACGGCCGCATTCTTTCTTGGTCCGAAGACGCGCAGTCCCTCTGCCTCAAACGCATCGACAACGCCGCCGACCAGCGGATCATCCATACCGATCACCGTCAGATCGATTTCTTTTTCTTTTGCAAAAGCAACGAGTTTGTCAAACTCCATTGCTCCAATATCGACGCATTCTGCGTATTCCGCAATACCTGCGTTTCCCGGAGCGCAGTAAATCTTGTCCACTTTCGGGCTCTGTGCCACTTTCCAGGCAATGGCATGCTCTCTTCCGCCGCTTCCTACAATCAATACTTTCATCGCTCTTACTCCTTTATCTTTACGTGTCCGTCTTCTACCGTTACTTTTCCGTTTGCAATCAGGTCAATCGCACGCGGCATGATAACCCACTCAGCCTCTTCCATGACGCGCTGCTGCAGAACTTTCGGCGTATCGCCCTCGTGCACTTCGACTGCCTTCTGCAGAATAATCGGGCCGGTGTCCGTTCCGCCGTCCACAAAGTGAACCGTCGCTCCCGTCACTTTGACGCCGCGGGAGAGAACGCCCTCGTGTACCTTCAGCCCGTAATAGCCCGTTCCGCAGAACGACGGAATGAGGGACGGATGAATGTTGATAATCTTATTCGGATACGCATCCACGATGCTCTGCGGGATCACAACCAGGCATCCTGCCAGTACAACGAGATCTACGTTGTAAGACTGCAGTTTTGCAAGCAGTGCCTCGTTGAATGCTTCTCTTGATGCAAAGGTTTTCGGGGAAAGGCATACCGCATCAATCCCTTTGTTTTTCGCGCGTTCCAGCGCGTATGCACCTGCGTTGTTGCTGATGACAACGGAAACCTCTGCGTTTGTGATGGTTCCCGCGTCAATCGCATCCAGAATCGCCTGCAGGTTCGTGCCGCCGCCGGAAACAAGAACTGCCAGCTTTAGCATAATTTTACTCCTTTTTCACCATTCTCAATGTGTCCGATCACGTACGGGGTGTCGCCGGTGGAACGGATGGCTTTCATGGCTGCGTCAACGTCCTCCGGATCAACAGCCAGCACCATGCCGATACCCATATTGAAGGTGTTGTACAT
>CAVBNJ010000459.1:0-2088 GCA_963596755.1 bacterium | reverse complement strand
TCCTTACGGAAAAGATCCGACATTATAAGATTCAGTAAAACAAAACAGGAACACCTGTATGAAAATCCATCGGGGCAGCAGTGCCGCCGATGGATTTTCTGATAAAAAAAACAGAAAAGGGAGACAGAAACGATGGAATTACAGGAAAAGAAAAAAGCCCTGCTGGACCAGATGGAGAAAATTGCAGAACACGATCTCTGCCTTGCCTTCTCCGGCGGTGTGGACAGCAGTCTGCTGCTGAAACTGACCGTAGATGCGGCGGCAGCACATGGAACAAAAGTTTACGCAGTAACCTTTCAGACGAGACTGCATCCGCCGTGTGACCTTGAGACGGCGACACGGGTGGCAAAAGAAGTGGGTGCGATCCACGAGGTCATGTATGTTGACGAGCTGGAGCAGGAAGCGATCCGTCATAATCCGGAAAACCGCTGCTATCTCTGCAAGCACCACCTCTTCGGAAAGCTTCTGGAATTTTCGCACGATCACGGCGTCACCCAGGTACTCGACGGAACAAACGAGGATGATTTGCATGTATACCGTCCAGGCCTCAAAGCGCTGAGAGAGTATGGTGTCATCAGCCCGCTCGCAGCCTGTCATGTGACAAAACCGGAGGTCAAGGCGCTTGCCGCAGAGTACGGCATTTCAGTTGCACACCGTCCGTCCACCCCGTGCATGGCAACACGTCTCCCGTACGGAGCAGAAATCAATTATGATGTGCTGGACCGCATTGCTGAGGGCGAAGAGTGGCTGCATACCATGTTCGGCGCAGAAGAAAATCTCCGTCTGCGCGTACATGATGATATTGTCCGTCTGGAAATCACCCCGGCGCGGATGGCGGAAGTGCTGGAAAAGAGGGAGGAGATTGTCACATATCTGAAAAAACTCGGCTTTTCCTACCTGACACTGGATCTGGAAGGCTTCCGCTCCGGCAGCATGGACCAGAAAATTAAAGAGAAAGAGGAAAATAAATGAAAGCAATCTTAAGCGCAGACCGCAAATGGGGTCTGGGATATCAGGGACGCCTTCTTGTGAGCATCCCGTCTGATATGCGGTATTTCCGGGAAACCACGATGGGACACGTTGTGGTAATGGGAAGAAAAACGCTTGCCACCCTCCCGGCAGGCCAGCCGCTGAAGGGCAGAACGAATATTATCTTAAGCCGCGATCCGGAATGGACCATCCGCGGCGCAACCGTTGTCCACAGCATCAAAGAACTGATGGAAGTCTTAAAGCCGTATGACGATGATGATATCTACGTTGCAGGCGGCGGAGAAATCTATGAGCAGCTGCTTCCATACTGCGACACTGCCTACGTTACAAGAATCGACATGACGTATCAGGCAGACACCTTCTTTGAAGATCTCGACGAGTCCCCGGACTGGGAACTGGTCGAAGAGGGCGATGAGCAGACCTGCTTCGATATTGAATTTTATTTCACAGAATATCGGAGAAAAAACGAAAAGGCAGAACGCCCGAGATAAGAAAACAGAAAACCGGATAAAAAAACGGAGAATCCTGCACAAAAGAGGATTCTCCGTTTTTTTACTTATCTCATGCCAAAAACATTACCGCTGTCCGCCGGCAGAAAGCTCCAGCATCTTTTTCTTGATATCATTTTCCAGCTGAACCAGCTCAACCTCGGCAGCAGCCCGTTTCTGGCGGCCGTCCTCCTGAATCTTCATGACCTCATCGAGCGTGGAGATCAGGCTCTGGTTCGTCTGTTTCAGCGTTTCCATATCGACAATACCGCGCTCGGATTCTTTTGCGGTCTCGATGGTTGCCATCTTCAGATTCTCCGCATTCTTCTTCAGCAGTTCATTCGTCATATCGGAAACCTGACGCTGGGCTTTTGCGGCCTCGGTGGAGTGATGAACGCCGAGTGCGATGATCATCTGGTTCTTCCAGAGCGGAATCGTGTTGACGAGTGTGGACTGGATTTTTTCAGCCATCACGGAATCGCTGTTCTGAATCATGCGGATCTGCGGAGCTGTCTGGATCGAAACCATGCGGGTCAGCTCGAGGTCGTACAGCTTTTTCTCGAAGCGGTTGCAGAGATCCTCGAGATCCTTGGCAGCCTGCGCATCCTCT
>CAVBNJ010000458.1:0-2097 GCA_963596755.1 bacterium | reverse complement strand
GCTATATCCGTATTACGATCGGCGGAAAAAGTACCTTCCTGGATAAAAAACGATTTGAGATCGGAGACGCGGCAGCGTTTATGACCTGGGCAGAAGACAAGATCGCAGAAAATGCCCAAAAAGAAGAAGAGGCGCTTGCACTGGAAGAGGCAGAAAGTGAAACTCCGGCTTTAGAGGACAGCAACGCAGAAGAGTCCGAAGAAAATTAAATTTTGACGCAAAATATTTTGGCAAAGTTTGAAAAAATGGCTGTGCATTTTCGTGCACAGTCATTTTTTGTATATTTTTGTTGTTTTTTCATAGGTCATCCATTATAATAAGAGGAAGCGTACAGGTAAAAACAAATCTGAAACGTATCCGGTACAGAGAAAAAACTCTGCCGGGAGTCAAAGTGAAGGAGAGAAAGAGCATGGAAGTATTATACAAGAGTACCAGAGGCAATGGAGACACCGTAACTGCATCCCAGGCAATCTTAAAAGGTCTGTCCGACGACGGCGGGTTATTTGTACCGACCTCCATTCCAACGCTGGATGTTCCCATGGAAAAACTTGCGGCTATGAGCTATCAGGAAGTGGCCTACGAGGTAATGAGCCGTTTTCTTACCGACTTTACCGAAGATGAACTGAAAAACTGTATTGCAAACGCATACGATGAGAAATTCGACACAGAGGAAATTGCACCGCTGACGAAAGCAGACGGTGTTTACTATCTGGAGCTGTTCCACGGCGCAACGATTGCGTTCAAGGACATGGCACTTTCCATTCTGCCGCATCTGATGACGACCGCTGCAAAGAAAAACGGCGTGAAAAATGAGATCGTCATTCTGACTGCTACATCGGGAGATACCGGAAAAGCAGCAATGGCAGGTTTCGCAGATGTGCCGGGCACCAGAATTATTGTATTTTACCCGAAGAACGGCGTAAGCCCGATTCAGGAAAAACAGATGGTAACACAGAAGGGCAAAAATACCCACGTGGTAGCGATCCATGGAAATTTCGATGACGCACAGACTGGCGTGAAGAAGATGTTTAACGACAAAGAGCTGGCAAAAGAACTGGCCGATAAGGGCTTCCAGTTCAGCTCTGCAAACTCGATCAACATCGGAAGACTTGTTCCGCAGGTTGTCTACTACGTATACGCCTACGCAAACCTGGTGAAAAACGGAGAAATCGCAGACGGAGAAAAGATCAATGTGACGGTTCCGACCGGAAACTTTGGAAATATCTTGGCTGCTTTCTACGCAAAACAGATGGGACTGCCGATCGAAAAACTGATCTGCGCATCCAACGAGAACAAAGTTCTGTTTGACTTCTTCCGCACCGGCGTTTACGATAGAAACAGAGACTTTATCCTGACGACATCTCCGTCCATGGATATTCTGATCTCGAGCAACCTGGAGCGCCTGATCTACCGCATCGCCGGAAACAGCGAAACAGCAGACCGCGAGCTGATGCAGGATCTTGCAAAAGAAGGAAAATATGAGATCACCGATGAGATGAAAAAACAGCTGGCAGATTTCTACGGAAATTATGCATCCGAGCAGGAGACTTCCGATGCCATTGCAAAGCTGTACAGCGATACCGGCTATGTCATCGATACCCATACCGCAGTTGCAGCAGCTGTTTACGGAAAATACCGCGAGGAGACAGGAGACGCGACAAAGACCGTCATCGCATCTACCGCAAGCCCGTACAAATTTACGAGCAGCGTTCTTGCAGCCATTGCACCGGAATACGATACACTTCCGGTACTGGAGCAGGTAGATAAGCTGTCTGCGCTTGCAAACACCGAGATTCCGCGTGCAATCGAAGAGATTCGTACGGCACCGGTGCTTCATACAACCGAGTGTGATGTAGATCAGATGCCGGAGACGGTTCGGGCATTTCTGAAATAAGAAAGAGAAAAAATTGAAAAAGCAGAAGCAGATTTTTTTGCTTGCTGAAAATGAGAAGAAACAGGCAAAGCATACCAGGCTTTGCCTGTTTCCGTAGGGAGAGAAAATGAAAAATAAAAAAATCAGGGGAGTATTGGCGGCAGCCTGCGTGACAACCGTCGTCGGTACAACGACCGTATTAGGAGCAGGCACAGAACAGAGTC
>CAVBNJ010000457.1:0-2109 GCA_963596755.1 bacterium | reverse complement strand
GTCTTCCAGTGTCATCTGAAATGCTTCTTTCATCTCGTTTCCTCCTGTTCTTTCCGGTAAGCTGTGCACTGCTCCAGAAATTCCAGTGCAAGGTGCGGGCTTGCCATATAGTAAAGATGCGGGAATCCCGCCATCATCCGTTTTGTCGCATGAATGCAGTCCCAGTTCCGTTTCCGCAGCGGTTTTGCTGCATGCCAGGCGTTTCCGCAGTCCGTGCTGTCAAAGTAATGAAATTCATGGCCGCGCACCGGGTTTCCGCCGTTCTGAAACGTGTCTTCTGTGTTCGGTGTCAGCGTGATATAGCCAAAGCGCCCCAGCTTTTTCGTCCGGTAAACATTTCCCGGAACTGCCTGTACCATAGGATAAACATTTCCTTCCATATCCTCCATCGATTCTGAAAGATACATGTAGCCGCCGCATTCCGCCAGAACCGGTATTCCACGGCTGATATCTTCCCGGATTTTCCGGATCATTGTCTGATTTTCGGAGAGCTCTTTTGCATGCAGCTCCGGGTATCCGCCGCAGAACAGATAGCCGTCTGCATCTTTCGGCGGTTCCTCATCTGCAAGCGGCGAGAAATATGTAATTTCTGCTCCCAGTGTTTCCAGAAGTTCCAGATTATCCCGATAGAAGAAGCAGAATGCCTCATCTTTTGCAACGGCAAGTTTCGGCGCTGCAGCGCGCACCTTCCGGGCAGTTTCACTTTCTTTCACTTCGCGCAGTGCTTCCGGCACTGTCCCGGAAAGCTCTTCCGCACCTTCTGCAATCGCAAAGATTTTTTCAAAATCCAGTGTTTTCTGCAGTGTTTCCGCGAGCAGTTTGACCTGCTCCTGCAGATTTTCCACTTCCTCCGGCAGCACAAGGCCGAGATGGCGGCTTTCCAGATGACATTCCTTCAGTTCCGGCACGAAACCGACGCAGGAAATACCAAGTTCTTTTTTCGCCAGCGGTGCAATCTCCCGGTACAGCATCTCTGACATCCGATTAAAGATTACACCGGCAATCCTGCTGTCTTTCCGGTACTGCAGATATCCCTGGATCAGGGCAAGGGCAGAAACACTCATTCCTTTTGCATCAACCACCAGAAGTACCGGCGTCTTCGTCATACCGGCGAGGTCGTAGGCACTGCCTTTCGTCGAAATTCCGCCGAGACCGTCGTAATATCCCATCACGCCCTCCAGCACGGAAATATCATGGCCGGATGCGTGTTTACAGAACAGATACTGTGTCATCTCTTCCTCTGTAAAAAACGGGTCCAGATTGCGCGACGGCGCACCGATGACCTGCTCGTGGAACATCGGATCAATATAATCCGGCCCGCATTTAAATGCCGCCGGCTGTTTTCCCATCTGCTGCAGCGCACGGAGCAGTCCGCAGGTAATCATCGTTTTTCCGCTTCCGCTCTTTCCGGCTGCCAGCATAATTCTCGGTGCGTTCATTCTTTGGCACCTCCCTGGGCTGTGAAAATATAGACGGGATTCTGTGCCGTCATCAGGTGGATTCTGCCCGCCTTTTTCGCCGCGGACGCCTGAATGCAGACGATCTCCGGCTCCTCAAAAGCAAGTTCTTTAAAGCATGAGGATGCCTCTGCCAGCGTTTCCACGGTTACGGTATTTAACACTACGCGGATCTTTGGATTTTTCCGCAGCAGCAGTTCCAGAATCTCTTTCAGGTTTCCGGCAGAACCGCCAATAAACGCATGGGTCGGAACAGGCAGTTCTTCGAGTGCCTCCGGTGCCGTTCCCTCGATAATTTCCAGATGATCCACGCCGAATTTCTTTTTATTTTCCTGCAGAAGTGCCACTGCCACCGGATTTTTCTCAATGGCATAAACTTTTCCCTGTGATGCGCAGAGCGCCATCTCGATCGAAACGGAACCGGTTCCCGCGCCGATGTCATAGACAACGGAATCTGACGATAACTGCAGGTGGGAAAGAGATGCATTCCTCACTTCCCGTTTTGTCATCGGAACCTTATCACGCAGGAAAACGTCATCTGCCATACCTGCTGTAAACGCCAGTTCCGGATCCGGATTCTCAAACAGAAGAACAGCAAGCGGTGCAAACTCCATTTCCGCAAGCTCAGACGCCGTTCCCGTCACAATACGTT
>CAVBNJ010000456.1:0-2109 GCA_963596755.1 bacterium | reverse complement strand
TAATGCCTGATTTGATCATCTCCGGCAGCAGCTCCACGGTACACATATCCTTCGGACTTAACGGATACCGGTCACCCGGTTCTCCCATGCGGTGGCCGTCTTTATCGTACGCCTCATACGGCAGGCGGCACGGCTGCGCGCACCTTCCGCGGTTTCCGCTTCTTCCGCCGATCAGGCTGGAAAAGAGGCACTGGCCCGAATAGCAGTAGCAGAGCGCTCCGTGGACGAAGCATTCGATTTCAAGGTTCGTTGTCCGGTGAATCTTCTGGATTTCTGCAAACGAAAGCTCACGGGCCGGCACGACGCGCGTTGCGCCAAGGCTTTCCAGAAAGCGGGCCCCCGCAGAGCCTGTCACCGTCATCTGTGTGCTCGCATGGATGTCGAGATCCGGGAACCAAGAATGGATCGCCTGCATCACGCCCATATCCTGCACGATCACAGCATCGAGCCCCTGCTCATAGTACGGACGCAGATACGGATACAGTTTTTCTTCCAGTTCATCTTCTTTTAAAAGGGTATTGACCGTCAGATACAGTTTCCGGTCCCGCAGATGTACGTAATCAATCGCTGACAGGATTTCCTGTTCATCCAGATTTTTTGCGTACGCCCTCGCGCCGAATGCGGCTCCGCCAAGATAGACGGCGTCCGCACCCGCAGAAACTGCCGCCTTCAATGCTTCCATTGATCCGGCCGGTGCTAATAATTCTGTCTTCATCTTTATCTCCTAAAAACGGGCGATTACCTGTTCCGCAATCCCCCGTTTCCTCATTCTTTTACGCTTTTAATAAATCTTCCAGATCTTTATTCGCCTTATCAAGCTGCCGCTGCAGTTCTTCCATCTCTCCGCGTACATGTTCCAGCTCAATTCGTTTTTCATCCAGCTCTTTTTTCAGATCGCCGACCTGAATTTCCGATGCGATCAGATCATGTTTCATATCGTAGGTTTCCCGGTCTTTGGCTTCCATATCCTCCTCGAGGGTATCTACCTGGCTTTTTGCTTTGAAATAGTCATCTGCAATGTTCAGTGCAAGCAGTGTGTGCTTCGTATCCACTGACAGGCGGTTGTATCCGGCTGACTGGGAAAGTTCGCTGATCTTCTGATTCAGGTAAGCAGCCACTTTCTGCAGATATTCCGGACTCTCATAGCCTCCCAGTGTGATGATTTTTCCATCTATTAAAACCTGTGTTGTATTTTTTACAGCCATTCTTTTGCTTTTCCTCCACTGAATTTAACCGGACCAAACTTCCGGCTAATATAACCTATCATATACCGAAAAGGACAGAAAAACAACCTTTTTCTGCAAAAAGCGACAGAAACGCCGGAAATCGCATCCATTTAATCCATTTTCCGCTGCTCATCGAGTCCCAGGTGGTGCCAAGCAAGCTCCGTTGCAACTCTTCCGCGCGGGGTCCGGTTGACAAAGCCGGATTTAATCAGGAACGGTTCGTAAACATCCTCGATCGTGCCGGCATCCTCTCCAATAGCTGCTGCCAGCGTATCGAGTCCCACTGGTCCTCCCTGGAATTTTTCCATGATTGTGGTAAGCAGCAGACGGTCCGTCTGATCCAGTCCATAGCGGTCTACTTCCAGCAGATCCAGTGCAAACGATGCAACCTCTCTTGTGATTCTTCCGTCGTATTTTACCTGTGCAAAGTCGCGCACACGTTTTAAAATCCGGTTTGCCAGACGCGGCGTTCCTCTCGAGCGGCGCGCCATCTCGATGGCTCCCTGCGGATCCACCTCCACATTCAGCACTTTTGCGGAATGCAGAATAATGTTGGCAAGTTCCTCTTCCGTGTAAAACTCCAGATGGTGAATGACACCGAACCGATCACGGAGCGGTGCGGTCAGAAGTCCAGCGCGTGTCGTTGCTCCGACCAGCGTGAATTTCGGCAGATCAAGGCGGATCGAGCGGGCTGAGGAGCCTTTTCCGATCATGATATCGATCGCAAAGTCCTCCATCGCCGGATAAAGCACCTCCTCCACCTGGCGGTTCAGGCGGTGGATCTCGTCGACGAACAGGACATCGCCCTCCTGCAGATTGTTCAGGATTGCCGCCATCTCGCCCGGTTTTTCGATGGCAGGGCCGCTTGTCACCTTCATATGGG
>CAVBNJ010000455.1:0-2116 GCA_963596755.1 bacterium | reverse complement strand
AGCTGTTTTTCGGAGTCCATTTTACCATACCCCGACGCAGTTTTCAACGCGCCGGGGTATCCTGTTTGTCGTTCTTTTTTACAGTTCGACTGTCCTCGTCGCCAGTTTTTCCCGGAACCGCACGTCGTGGTCGACGATCAGCATCGTCGGGCCGGCGTTCAGAAGAAGCTGTTCAATCTGCATGCGTGAGAATACGTCGATGTAGTTGAGCGGCTCATCCCAGATATAAAGGTGCGCCGGTGTAATGAGACTTGCGGCGATCAGTACCTTCTTTTTCTGGCCCTCCGAAAAGCTTTCCATCGGTTTTTCAAACTGTGTTCGTTCGAAATCAAGCTTTCGAAGCAGCGTCAAAAGGAGGCTGTAGTCCAGCTTTTCCGTTCTGCAGTATTCCGAAAGTGTACCGGATAAAAATCCGGTGTCCTGGCTGATATACGAAACGATCAGGCCTGCACCCACCGAAAGGCTTCCGCTCCGGATTTCCACATTTTTTTGATCCTGCCTTCTGTTTCCCGTCTCCGCAGCCAGGTTCCGGATCAGGTGCAGGAGCGTTGATTTTCCGCAGCCATTCTTCCCGTGCAGAAATACACGCTCACCGCGCAGCAGTTCCAAATTCAGATTTTGAATTACATCGCCGCCGTCCGGGTAACCGGCATACAGTTCTCTGGCAAAGATAAGACGCTCTTTCGGATACGTGAGCGGCTCCAGACGGAGCGTATCCGTCTGCTCAATATCCTGCAGCAGCCCTTCTTTTTCCTCAATTTCCCGTTCCATCCGTTTCTCATACTGTGTGACACGGCTCTGCATTTTCTTCGTCTTGGCACCGATAAGAGCTCGCGTATTTTTGCTGCGGTCGTGTTCTTTGATCGGATCGAAACTGATTTTCGTGTTTTCATTTTTCTCCGCCCAGCGGCTGCTTCGGTCCGCCGCACGCCGCAGAGATGCGATCTCCCGCAGATGTTTTTCGTTCTCCGCCAGCGCAAACTGATCTTTCCGCCGTTTATTTTCCCACCACGAAGTGAAATTGCCGCTCTGCACTTCAATCGAGCCGCGGTTTAAAACAAGTACATGGTCAATGCACGCGTCCAGCAGATCGCGGTCGTGAGAGACAAGAATAAAGCCTCTCTTTTTCTTTAAGTATTCCCGCACACACGCTCTGGCATCCTGGTCGAGATGATTTGTCGGCTCGTCGATCAGAAGAAAATCATTTTCTCCAGAGAACAGAACAGCAAGCAGCACCTTTGTCTGTTCTCCAAAACTTAAAGTTCCAAACGGACGGTACAGCAGCGCGGCGTCCGCCTGCAGCTCTTCCAGTTCGATCAACACCCGCCACAGTTCGCACGATGGTTTCAGTTCTTCCAAAAATTCGGCTGCCGCCTGCTCTTTCTGCGCTTTCGTCACCTGGTACGGGAAGTAGTCAAATACGGTCGATGTGGAAATTTTTCCCTGATACGGGTATTTTCCCATCAGAAGATTTAAAAATGTTGTCTTTCCCTTTCCATTCCGCCCGATAAAACCGAGTTTCCAGTTCGTATCCACAGAAAAAGAAATGTCTTCAAAGACCGGTTCAAAACTGTCCTCATATTCAAATGTAAGATTTGTTACCTGAAGTTCTGCCATAAAAAAATTCCCCCTTTTCCAACGACGTTCGTTCCTGTCGTCTGAAAAAGGGAGATTTTCTCTTCTCGCAGCGCAAAAAGACGCCGCCTTCTCTGTTTTTCACATCAAAAAAGAGAGGGTGCGATGAGAACATAACCCACTTTTGGCAACAGGAAATGGACAGTTTCTGCATAAAATGCAGTTCCGTCTTCTGATCAGAACATCGTTTTTTCTTGTGATGTCTGTTTTCCATGTCTTCCAAAGTTAGTTATTTCTCATCCTTTCACCTCTCTCTGTCAATTCTGTTCTTACCCTATCATACTTCTTGTTTTTCCGCAAGCCTTTTTTACAGATTACTCGCGGATGACTTTAAATGTTTTCCACTTGCCCTGTTTGAATCTCCACCAGAAGATAATTCCGCGCACGGACCAGTCGAGACACATGGCGAGGGCAATTCCCATAACACCCATGTTCATCCAGATTGCAAAAATCACGGAGAAAATCAGGCGGACGCCGATTG
>CAVBNJ010000454.1:0-2117 GCA_963596755.1 bacterium | reverse complement strand
GCTGTCGAAGCTGTTTTCTACCAGATATTCTTTTACGGTATCGCGGACTTTCAGTTCGATATCCATCTGTTCTTTGCAGCGGCGTTCCAGATCTTTGAGAAGAATCTGCAGAATCTTCTTCATATCCGTCTTGGTCAGCTGATGGAATACGATGATTTCGTCAATTCGGTTCAGGAACTCCGGTTTGAACATCCGTTTCACTTCTTCCATGACCTGGCCTTTCATGTACTCGTAGTCCTTGCGCTCATCTTCTGTTGAAAGGAAACCAAGGCGCTTCGGCGCAACAATGTTCTGTGCTCCGGCGTTGGATGTCATAATGATACAGGTCTGTTTGAAATCAACTTTTCTGCCCTGCGCATCGGTGATATGACCATCGTCGAGTACCTGCAGCAGAATGTTGAACACATCCGGGTGGGCTTTCTCGATCTCGTCGAACAGGATCACGCTGTATGGGTTGCGGCGTACTTTTTCGGAGAGCTGGCCGCCCTCTTCGTAGCCAACATATCCCGGAGGGGAACCGATCAGCTTGGAAACGCTGTGTTTCTCCATGTACTCCGACATGTCGACGCGGATCAGCGCCTGCTCGGTGCCGAAGACTGCTTCTGCGAGTGCTTTGGAAAGCTCTGTTTTACCGACTCCGGTCGGGCCGAGGAACAGGAACGAGCCTGTCGGACGATTCGGGTCTTTTAAGCCGACTCTGCCTCGTTTGACAGCTTTTGCTACAGCTGTTACGGCTTCTTCCTGACCAACGACGCGTTTGTGAAGGGTCTGCTCCAGTCTTGCCAGGCGTTTGGATTCTCCTTCTGCGAGACGCTGTACTGGGATTTTTGTCCAGGTGGAGACGGTTTTTGCGATTTCTTCTTCTGTTACCTGCAGTTTTTTGTTTTTGCAGCGGCGCTCAAAGCGTCTGCGGATCTGCTCGAGATCTTTTTCGAGCTCCTGCTGGCGTGCCTGCAGCACTTTTGCCTGTTCAAAATCACCTGCACTGATCGCGGCTTCTTTGTCTTTCTGTACTTCAAACAGTGCCTGCTCCTCTTTTGCCATGTTGTCCGGCACCTGATAGCCTGCGAGCTGTACGCCGGCGGATGCCTCATCAATCAGGTCGATAGCTTTGTCCGGCAGGAAACGGTCGTTGATGTAGCGCACGCTCATTTTCACGGCTGCCTCGAGCGCTTCATCGGTGATTTCCACGCCGTGGTGGCGCTCGTAATATGGGCGCAGTCCTTTTAAGATATCGAGTGCTTCGCTTTCGGTCGGCTCATCCACTTTAACTGGCTGGAAACGACGCTCCAGTGCGGCATCTTTTTCGATGTATTTGCGGTATTCTTCGAGTGTTGTTGCACCGATAAGCTGGATTTCTCCGCGGGACAGGGACGGCTTTAAGATGTTGGATGCATCGAGTGCTCCCTCTGCGCCGCCGGCTCCGATGATGGTGTGGAGCTCGTCGATGAACAGCAGAATGTTTTCATTATCCGTCACTTCTTTGACGACGCGTTTGATGCGCTCCTCAAATTCGCCGCGGTATTTGCTTCCGGCTACCATTCCCGAGAGGTCGAGAACGACAACGCGTTTGTCGCGGATCGTTTCCGGCACGATGTCAAGGGCGATGCGCTGTGCAAGGCCTTCGGCAATCGCTGTTTTACCAACGCCTGGCTCTCCGATCAGACACGGGTTGTTTTTTGTCCGGCGGCTCAGGATCTGAATCACACGCTCAATTTCCTGACTGCGGCCGACAACCGGGTCGAGTTTTCCTTCGCGCGCAAGCTCCGTGAGATCGCGGCTGTACTGGTCGAGTGCCGGGGTTTCGCTGTTCGACGCGCCGCCTCTTGTCTGCGGTCCGCGGCCGGTGTTCGGATTTCCATTGGCGCCTGCCTGAGACGGCGCCTCGCCCATAGCGGCGAGAACGGCGCTGTATAATTTCTGAATGTTGATGCCCATCGTGAAAAGTAAACGGGTAGCAACACAGTCACTTTCTTTTATCATTGCGATCAGCAGATGCTCGGTTCCCACGGCTCTGCTCTTGAAGCGAGCGGCCTCTGCTTCTGCGTTTTCGAGCACTTTTCGTACCCGCGGGGTATAGCCCGGACGGGATTCTGTCGCGGTGTTTCCGCCCGGTG
>CAVBNJ010000453.1:0-2133 GCA_963596755.1 bacterium | reverse complement strand
AGGACAAGGATCTCACTCGGGCCTGCGATGGAATCGATGCTGACATTTCCGTATACGGCTTTCTTTGCAAGGGCAACGTAGATGTTTCCAGGTCCCACGATTTTATCGACTTTCGGAATGCTCTCGGTTCCATACGCAAGGGCTGCAATCGCCTGTGCACCGCCGATTTTGAAGACGCGGTCTGCACCGGCTTCTTTTGCTGCTGCAAGGACAACCGGGTTGACTTTTCCGTCTCTGCCGCACGGTGTTGTCATGCAGATTTCTTTGACTCCTGCTACTTTTGCCGGAAGAATATTCATCAGAACTGAAGACGGATACGCTGCTTTTCCGCCTGGAACGTAGACACCGACACGGTTCAGTGCCGTCAGCTTCTGGCCGAGCATCGTTCCGTTCTCGGTGGAGGTGAACCAGCTGTTCTGTTTCTGTTTTTCATGGAACTCACGGATGTTTTTCATGGACTTGCGGATAACCGTGATCAGATCCGGATCAACGATATTGTATGCTTCGTCGATCTCTTCCTGTGTTACTTCTACGGTAGAAGCATCGAGTACGGCGTGGTCGAATTTCTCGGTGTATTCGAAAACGGCTGCGTCTTTTCTTGTCTTTACATTTTCAATGATCTCCTGCACGGAAGCCTCGTACGTTCCGTACTGTGTCGGGCTTCGTTTCAGCATATTCTCCAGAATATTTTCTGTGGTTTCTTTGGTCAGTTTTACGATTCTCATGCCAGTGCTCCTTTCAGATCCTGAATTAATTTTGTAATTCTCTCATTTTCCATCCGCATGCTCACCTGGTTGACAACCATGCGCGCAGACAGCGGGCAGACTTCCTCGAGAACGGTCAGGCCGTTTTCTCTTAAGGTACTTCCAGTTTCTACGATATCCACAATCACCTCGGACAGTCCGACGATCGGCGCCAGCTCGATGGAACCGTTCAGCTTGATCATCTCGACGGTCTGATGTTTGCGGTTGTAGAAATAATCTTTGGCAATGTTCGGGTATTTCGTCGCCACACGGATCTGCTGGTTATGCTGCAGCAGCTCTCTTGCCGATTCCGGTCCGCAGACACACATACGGCATTTGCCGTAGCCGAGGTCGAGCACCTCATAGAGACGTCTTCCCTCTTCCAGAATCGTATCTTTTCCGACGATTCCGATGTCCGCTGCGCCGTATTCCACGTACGTCGGCACATCCGGTCCTTTGGCGAGGAAGAAGCGGAGCTTGTGCTCCTCATCGGTAAAAATCAGCTTTCTTGTATCTTTGTTTTTCATTTCATCGCAGGTGATGCCGACCTTTTCCAGCAGTTCCAGTGTCTGATAGGCCAGGCGTCCTTTTGTCAGTGCAATGGTCAAATATCTCATCGTATGTGTTCCTTCCTCTCCTACAGCTCAACCGGCTGTACTTCTCCTGTCGATAAATCGATGGCCAGCACCGAATCGCTCTTCTGAATATAGACAATGCCGCCGAACTGGTTCTTTCTGCCGTATTCCTCATAATCAGCAAGAACCTTGTCTCTTGCGAAGCAGACCAGCGCCACGTCCATTCCCTTGCTTCTGTGCTCGTTGGCAAGCTTTACGGCCAGCGGCTGCAGGAAATCCGGGTAGAGAAGCATCGTTTTTGTATTGGCAATCGGAAGAGAAATTTTCTGGCGCTCCAGTGCGTTCATCAGGGATTCCATTACCGTACAGAATCCGATCGCCGGCGCTTTCTTTCCGAAGTGCTGCAGCAGTGCGTCATAACGGCCGCCCTTTACAATCGGCTCTCCGGTGCCGTAGGTGTAGGCCTGGAAGATAATGCCGGTGTAATAATGGAATTTGCTTAAAAGGCCAAGATCGAAGAAGACGTATTTTTCATAGCCGTAATCCTTTACGATCTCATAAATCATTGCCAGACGGTCGAGTGCTGCGCGTGCTGCCGGGTTTCTGGTCAGGCTCTTTGCCTTTTCCAGGATCTCTGCATTTCCAAAGAGCTGCGGAACATCGCGCAGTGCTTCAAACAGATCGCTTCGAAGATTCTGCTTTGCGAGCAGCTCCTCGGCACCGAAATGATTCTTGATCGAAATCAGCTCTTTTAATTCGGTCATAACATCTTCGGAGAGAGCGGCCTCCTCGGCGAGTGCCTGGAAGAATCCCAC
>CAVBNJ010000452.1:0-2135 GCA_963596755.1 bacterium | reverse complement strand
GAAGTCTTGCTCTCTACGTGGTTCGGATCATCGGAGCAGTCGCTGATGTAAAGAAAGCCGCGTTTGTTGATGCCGCGGTTGGCCTCACCAAGTCCGAATACCATATCGTCGTCAGCAAGTTTGGTAGTGAAGGAGAAGCCGTTCTCGGTGGAAAAAGTGCCGAAAGACGGATTTCCTTCGGAAGCCGGGATCTCTTTTACAACGGCTTCGGTCTCAAATGGGGTTCCGTAGACAAATTTCTGAATCATGTCATCCTCCTTGAAAAGTGATTTTGAAAATAGAGTGATTTAGCGAAGTTTAGCGCAAAACCTTAGCGACTTTATTATAACAGAGATCGGGGAAAAGTCCAGCTAAATTCTTTTGTCTTTGCATAAAAAAGCGTAAAAATTGAGATTTAAGCGTCCGCCGAAGTCTCTGACGCTCTTTTTTCCTCTGCCCGCTTCCGGAATTCCCGCGGTGTACAGCTGTAGGTGCGCAGAAAAATCTTGGAATAGTAGCTCTGGTGATTGAAACCGCATGCCGTGCAGATCTCTGCGATCGACATTTTCGTAGTGTTCAGAAGATGGCAGCTCACCTCGAGCCGATAGTGATTCAGAAAATCGATCGGGCTCTGATTCAGATAGCGGCGGAAAATCTGACAGCATTTGTTTCGACAGACTTTTCCGGCTGCTGCAATCTCGTCGAGGTTGATTGACTCGCTGTAGTGAGCATAGATATAAGAAACCATATCGCGCTGCACGAGAAGATCGGGATCCTGCGGCTGGATGGAAGTGTCATCCGGCAGCATCGGATGATTCCGGAGAAGACGGCACCAGAGAAGCGACAGCAGTGCAGCCGCCTCGATTTCATACGCCTCGGGATGATCTTTTTTGAGCTGCAGAATTTCCGGCAGGAGACGAAGCGCATCGGCGTCCTCCGGCCGATTTGGGGTCAGGTGAAGATATTCGAACGACGGATTGGAAAGAACCGGTGTGATGTAAGACTGATACAGCACACTGTTCGCCGTAAAAATCTTCGGGTGACACAGAATACAGATAAAATCGCAGTCCTTTCCGCTTTCCGAATAGCCGTAATGCATCTGGCGGGAATTGACCATGATCGCCTCGCCGGTATTTAAGAGCACCCGCTTTCCATTAATATAATAATTCATCTGTCCGGACCGCACGAGAAGCCACTCGATATCTTCGTGCCAGTGACAGAGCGCGCGGTGATCGGGATAGGCGGAGAGCTGTCCCTCCTGAATGTAGAGCGGGATACCGACTTCATCGTACCGGACGATCTCGGACGCATCCTGCATGACTTTTGTAAATGGATCGTTGACCATAAAAACACCTTCTTTTGCTTTTGTTAAAAAGTACAATTATTATAAAAAACAAGGAATATTGTCGTAGAAAAAACGCTAAACGTAAGATAATATAATTATAACATATACGTGTATGGAATAAAACAGAAAAAGGGGAAAAGCATGAAAAAAGACGCCGAATTTTATTCAAAACTGCTGGCGCTTCTTGTCCCGATGGTCGTACAGAATCTGATGAACGCGCTCGTCAGTGCATCCGATGCACTGATGGTCGGCACGCTGGATCAGAGCTCTCTGTCCGCTGTTTCACTTGCGACGCAGATTACGTTTGTGCTGAGCCTGTTTTATGCGGCCATCACCATTGGAACGACTGTCATGGCGGCGCAGTACTGGGGCAAGGGCGATAAAACAGCCGTGGAAAAAATCATGGCGCTTGCGTTCCGGCTTGCGGGACTCATTTCCGTGCTCTTCTTTCTGGCGTGTTTTTTCACTCCTGATCTTCTGATGTGGATTTTCACGAGTGAGGAGGATCTGGTAAGGCTTGGCAGCAGCTATCTGAAAATTGCAGGCTGGTCCTATCTGCTTTCCGGTCTCTCCCAGGTGTATCTCTGCATCATGAAAAATACGGGAAGAACGGCGAGAAGCACCATTTACGGCACGAGTGCCACGGTGCTGAACCTGATCCTGAATGCGATTTTTATCTATGGCCTGTTTGGTGTTCCGAAAATGGCGGTTGCCGGAGCGGCAGCGGCAACTCTGCTGGCACGTATCGTGGAATTTGGTCTCTGTTTCATCGAAAATATGCGGACTGACACGGTGAAGATCCGTCTGGATT
>CAVBNJ010000451.1:0-2139 GCA_963596755.1 bacterium | reverse complement strand
GAAATCGATGTTCGGCTGTGTAGTAGGTGTCCGTTTCCATAACCAGTTTTTTCTTTTTAAATCCAATTTTTGATTTTACCATATTTTTTCTATAAAATGGTTCTCTGATTCGTTCCAATATTTTTTATATACAAAATCATCGTTATCGTTGAAATTAAGCTGATACATACGAAAGATAACCGGGAAATCTTTCGGCTGCCACTGTTCTTCGTACGAATAGCAATATTTCATTCCCACCTTCTGCATCACATTCCCGCTTCTTGGATTGTTTCTGTCGTGCGTGGCGGTAATGTATGGCAGACCGTCTTTTTTTACCTGCTCTATCACTGCTTTTCCCGCTTCTGTCGCAATTCCTCTGTTCCAGTATTCTCTGCGGAGGCCATAACCGAAATCATGGTGTTCTTCCATATCTACCTTGATATACCCAATCGGAAAATTGTCTTCTTTCAGGCAGATAGCATAGGCGTAAGCTCTTGGCTGCGCGTATTTTGAAGCATATCGTTCCTCGTAAAACCGCCTTGTTTCATCAAGGTTTTTCACAGGATACCAGGGCAGGAATTGATTTGCTTCTTTATCTTTTAAAATCAGAAAAAGGGCATCCATGTCTTCCTCTGTAAATTTTCTTAAAATCAGACGTTCGGTTTCCAGTGCAGGTGTGTTCCTTTTTGCTGTCACGGTATGATAGATCTCACGAACAATGCTTTCCTTGTCCTGATCCGCCGTTATTCTGGTTTCATGCAGAACAGGTGCATAATCTTTTTCTTTCCACCATCTCCGCATATCTTCTGCACCGAAATCCTTGCAGTTCGGCTTTGTTTTGTGGCGCTTCACGGTCTCCTCGAAGGGGATGTCAAAGTAATACGCGTATACATTTTCGCCGTATAACTCAACTGCCCGCTCAAATAACGCACGATACCATTCTGCATTCAAGATTCCTTCTAAGATGACAATTTCGCTGTGTTTTCTTCCATACCGCAGAAGTTCTTCCAACAGCGGCAGTGCCTTTGTATTCTCTCCGTCTTTGACTTTGAGCATATCCCTTCGGATGGCATCCTGCGAAATCAGCATCGTGTTATCTCCGAACATCTGCTGTAACTCTTTTGCAATGGTTGTTTTTCCGCTGCCGGAATTGCCTCGTAAAACGATTAATTTATGCATAGGAATCCCCCTCTATCCTATTTTTGAACCACACCATAATACCAATGATTGCCATCGCAAGAAGACTGGAATTTATAAAAAGCCTCTGCTTTGTGCCTCTTGTATTAAGTGAGGCTGAATCAATGGATACGTCCAGTTATCCACCAGCTCATCTACAACAACAATTTTCTCTATTTCACTGTGAATTGCTTCAAAGGACTGCACATCTGCAATATATAACATTCCATAAACTTCCTCGTTGGAATCTCCATTTACCTTCGCATAGCCTTTCACTGAATATGCACAGACATGAGACTTCTATTTTTTATTTTTGCGCTGCTTCAATGACACATTCATGTTTCTTCGTTTTCTTATTATAGTTAATACCAGCAAGCAGTAAATTTCCCTGATAGTCTTTCAACGCATTTCCATACTGTTTTTCTTTGATCTGTTCTATTGCTCCAACTGCACTTTTGTCCCATTTCAGTTCGATTACGATCGCCGGTTTATCCAGATGGCGCGGTCTTGGGATCATGCACACATCAGCAAATCCTTTTCCTGCCGGCAGTTCCCGAACCATGGTGTAGTATTCTCGTGCAAAATAGAAGGCAAGATGAATGGTACAGCTAAGAGAATTTTCATCATTATATTGAAGAATTGAAATTTCCTCATGTGCTTTTTCCACTCCGGCTGCGACGGTATCTGCATCCATTGCCCATAAGGATTCCAGTAATTTGCGGGAAGATTCCACGGAATCCGCTACGCCATGCCAGTTCATTGTGCTGATTGCATTGACATATTCCTGGGAAACTTCTTTATTGGGAATGCTCACGGTTTCATCGATGCTGTTGTAGGTCAGATAGCCAAGATGCACCAGCAAGGTCAGTACATCGTCTTTCGTTGCAAATGTGGTCATATCGTTGCTGAATGTTCCGATATTAATTGAAACAGCCTCGCCAGCGAGCATTCTGACTACGGAATCTTTCAGGCCATCCATATCCA
>CAVBNJ010000450.1:0-2146 GCA_963596755.1 bacterium | reverse complement strand
CCGCCGTGTATATTTTTTTACTTTCTGCACAGCCTGTCTGCATCTGCTTTTTCTTCCTTCATCCTTCCATTTTGCGACCAAATGATCTGATTCGACAGTTCAAATCCAACCATTTGGTAGTATGAGTCTGATCTTTTATAGTTAGGACAGGTAATCACCATGAAATACCAAAGAATTGAAGATATGCGTGTGGATCAGGATCTCACGATCAAAGAGATTTCTGCCGTGCTCGAATGCAACCGCGATGTCTATTCCCGCTACGAAAAGGGAATCCGTGATATCCCGATCGACTATGTGATCCGCCTTGCACGATTCTATGACTGCTCTGTCGACTATCTGCTGGGCGTATCGCAAAAGAGAAGAAAATTCGGCGACTGATTTTTTATTTTCCTCTTCCAATTCTTGGGTTTTTATTTTTTGATACGACCATTTGGTCGTATTTTATATTATAATGGTATTCTAATTTTGCGTCAATCCGAACAGACGGGAATCAAATCGGCTATGAAAAAGCGTGCCGGAAAAGTTTTTTGTGACTTTTCTTCGGCACGCTTTTCACGTTCTTATTCTTTTCAGTTTCTGTTCCTTTTATTCCTCCATGTCGTCCAGGCTCTTTTTCAATGTGATCATCTTGTCACGCAGCTCGGCTGCCATCTCGAAGTTGAGTTCTGCGGCGGCAGCTTTCATCTGTTTCTGTACCTGGCCGATCAGTTTTTCCAGTTCTTCGCGGCTCATGGACTCCGGGTCTTTTTCCATCTTTTCTTCGGTCTTGGCCACCTCTTTGGAGATGCTGATGAGATCGCGGACGGCTTTCTTGATGGTGGTCGGGGTGATACCGCGTTCTTTGTTGTAGGCTTCCTGCAGGGCGCGGCGGCGTTTTGTCTCGTCGATCGCCAGGCGCATGGAGTCGGTCATCAGATCGGCGTACATGATGACATGGCCCTCGCTGTTTCGCGCGGCACGGCCGATGGTCTGGATCAGGGATGTCTCGGAACGTAAGAATCCTTCTTTGTCGGCATCCAGGATCGCTACGAGGGTGATCTCCGGGATGTCGAGGCCCTCACGCAGAAGGTTGATGCCGACCAGCACGTCGAAGACATCGAGGCGCATATCGCGGATGATCTCGGTCCGTTCGAGCGTGTCGATATCGGAATGCAGGTAGCGCACGCGGATTCCTGCTTCTTTCATATAGTCGGTCAGATCCTCTGCCATGCGTTTCGTCAGGGTTGTCACAAGGACTTTGTTGTGTTTTGCGGTTTCTTTCTTTACCTCCGAAATCAGATCGTCGATCTGTCCCTCCACCGGGCGTACTTCGACATCCGGATCGAGAAGGCCAGTCGGGCGGATGATCTGCTCGGCGCGCAGGAGCTCATGGTCTGCCTCGTAGTCGCCCGGCGTGGCGGATACGAAGAGGATCTGATCGATCCGGTCCTCGAATTCGCCGAAGTTCAGGGGACGGTTGTCCTTGGCGGACGGCAGACGGAAACCATAATCCACCAGTGTCGATTTCCGCGACTGGTCTCCGGCGTACATGCTGCGGATCTGCGGAACGGTCTTGTGCGACTCGTCCACGATAATGAGGAAGTCGTCGCCGAAGTAGTCCATCAGCGTGTACGGCGGCTCGCCTGGCTTTAAGCCTGAGAGGTACCGCGAATAGTTTTCGATGCCGGAACAGATTCCGGTTTCTTTGAGCATCTCGATATCGAAATTCGTCCGCTCTTCGATGCGCTGCGCTTCGATCAGTTTTCCTTCGTTTTTGAAGAACTTCACCTGATCTTCCATATCTTTCTCGATCTCGCCGGTTGCTTTCAATATCGTGTCCATCGGCACAACGTAATGCGATGCCGGGAAGATCGCAATGTGGTTCAGCTCACACAGGATCTCGCCGGTCAGCGTATCAATCTGCACCAGCCGGTCAATCTCATCCCCGAAGAACTCAACACGCACCGCCTTGTCCGTCTCCTCCGCAGGGAAAATCTCCAGCACATCGCCGCGCACGCGGAATGTACCGCGGTGAAAATCCATATCGTTGCGGTCGTACTGGATATCAATGAGCTGGCGGATCACATCATCCCGGTCTTTTTCCATGCCGGGGCGGAGCGAGATAATCATCTCCATATAGTCCTTCGGGCTACCGATACCGTAAATG
>CAVBNJ010000449.1:0-2215 GCA_963596755.1 bacterium | reverse complement strand
GTAATACATCTCGATCTTCTTGACCGTTCCCTCCTGTCCCTCGCCCGGGAAGATGATGTAGTCGCCGACTTTAAACGGCTTTAACAGCAGAATCATCACGCCGCCCGCAAAGTTCGAGAGGCCGCCCTGCAGTGCCAGGGAAATCGCCACACCGGCTGATGCGATGGCCGCTGCGATGGATGCTGCCGATATGATGCCGAGCTGTACGATGATCGTCAGAACCAGCAATGCGTTCAGACTGTATTTCACCAGAGAGACGGTGAAACTGATCACCGCCTCCTCCATGTGGAAACGCCGCATGTTCTTCCGGATCAGGCCGCAGAGCCACAGGATCAGTTTGCGCGCAATCAGATAAAGGATCAACGCAAACACGATTTTCAATACCAGATCGGCAGCCGAGGAGGCTTTATTCAGCCAGTATTGATAGATGCGTTCTGCTGCTGTCAGATTTACCATGGATTATTTCTCCTCTGTCTCAAACTTTCTCTGCAGTTCCTCGCCGAGCTCGCTCATGCCGGCGTTCTTTTTCGGTTTTGCCGCCGGTTTCGCTTCTGGCTTTGCTTCTGCTTTTGTTTCCGGTTTCTGTTCCGGCTTCTGAACTGCTTTTTCTGCTTTCTTTGCTGCGGTTTTTGCAGTCTTTACAACGGTCTCAACCGCTTTTTTTGCGGTTTTGGCCGGCTCTTTTTTCGTACCCGCTTTGGTTTCATCTTCCTTGCGGTATTTCTCTACGGCTTTTGCTGCCTCTGCCGCTGCGGATTTTCCGGCTTTCACCAGTTTGTCCACGGTCTGCTCCACAGTTTTGACCGGTTTGCTGTCGATGGCCTGTTTTACGGCTTTCTCGACTTTTTCCGTTGTGGTCGCAGTGCCGGTCTTTTTCTCCGTCGCTTTTGCGGTTTTTGCTTTCTTTTCGGTTTTTGCCGGCTCTTCTGCTTTTTTAGCCGGTTTTACGGATTTCGCAGCTTCTGCAGCCTTCGCAGTTTTCTTTTCTGCCTCAGCCGCTGCTTTCGCTGCGGTTTTTGCCTTTGCACTCTTGTTGCTTGCAGCACCCGTCTCTGGTTTCGTGTAAGAGAATACCTGAACAGAAAGCGGTGCAAGTTTCACGGTAATCGAGTTCTTCCGCTCATCGCACTCGGTCTTTTTCGACATTTTCACGCGCGGATTTCCAACGCCGGTTCCGCCGTAACTTTCAGCGTCGCTGTTAAAGATCTCTTTGTATTTTCCAGGATACGGCACACCGATACGGAAGTCGTCGTATTCTACGTTCGAGAAGTTGCATACAACCAGAAGCGTATCTTCTTTCTTTTTTGTCTTGCGCAGGAAGATCAGAAGATTCTTCTCCCACTCCATGCCGTTGATCCATTCATAGCCTTCCGGCTGCTCGTCGAGCTGATACAGCGCCGGATTCGCTTTATAAAAGGCATGAAGCGCAGCCATATAGTTCTTTAACTGCAGATGGCTCTCGTCCTCTAAAAGCTCCCAGGAGAGGGACTGTTTCTCATTCCACTCTTTTTCCTGTCCGAACTCCTGTCCCATAAAGAGAAGTTTCTTTCCCGGATGCACCATCTGGTACGCATACGCCAGACGAAGGTTCGCAAATTTCTGCTCTGGTGTTCCCGGCATCTTCGTATACATGGAGCCCTTCAGATGTACCACTTCATCGTGCGACAGACTCAGCAGAAACTTCTCAGAGTACGCATATACCATCGAAAACGTCAGCTGATCGTGATGCGCACCGCGGTAAACCGGGTCATATTTCATATATTCCGTAAAATCATTCATCCAGCCCATGTTCCACTTATAGTCGAAACCAAGGCCTTCGTCATCGAGATCTCCCGTCACCTTCGGCCATGCGGTCGACTCCTCTGCGATGAGAAGCGCATCCGGGAACTGTTTTTTGAAGATAGAATTCAGGTGTTTCAGAAACTCGATTGCCTCGAGGTTCTCATTTCCGCCGTAGATGTTGGCGATCCACTCGCCGTCCTGCTTGCCGTAATCGAGATACAGCATCGAGGCAACGGCATCCATACGGATTCCGTCAGCGTGGTACTCTTTCGCCCAGAACAGAGCGTTCGAGATCAGGAAGTTCTTGACTTCCGGTCTTCCGTAGTTGTAGATCAGTGTTCCCCAGTGCGGATGGGACCCCTGTCGCGGATCAAAGTGCTCGTACAGGCATGTTCCGTCGAAAGCGGAAAGACCGAACGTATCACGCGGGAAG
>CAVBNJ010000448.1:0-2221 GCA_963596755.1 bacterium | reverse complement strand
CTCTTCCATCGGGAGGTCCATCATTTCGTGCAGAGAAGTCGCCCCATCCCATGGCTCCGCACCGAAATGAACCACCAGCGTAATCACTGGCCGGAGTTTATCTGCCTTGTGAAATCCGGAAAGAAATTCTGCACGTGTTGCTGCATTTTTTTCCTTTGCATTTTCTGCCGCAATAGCGGAAACCTGATTGCCGTACTGCAGAGCATCATAAATCATATTTCGAACGGGCATTGCATAATGTACCTCCGTCTGATTCTCGATCCCCAGCAGAAGATAATCGGCATTTTCATCCTCCATAATAACGGCAGCTTTTAAAATATCCCGATATTTCTGGATTGCTTCGTTTCGGGGCTTTTTTCCTTTCACGGTCAGCTGTATCAGTTCTGTCGTGTCAAGTTCCTGCAGCTGTTCCGGCTGAATGACCTGTTTTCCTCCGAAAATCAGGTAATTAAACGCATCTGCAAATACAGTGTTTTCGCGCATAAACGCTTTTGTTACAGTGTCTTTTTTACTCATGTATTCTGTATCTTAATCCCTTTCTCTTATCCACTCTTCCGGGAATTTTTAAGATACAACTTATCCTTTGAAACCAATTTTCTTTTGTGCTAATACTATATCACATTTGTAGCACCTTTGTCACGTTGGCTTTCTGAAATTTTTATAAAGCGGTTCGGACTTCCGACAGCGTCGGAATCGATGTGCTGGCTCCTTTTTTGCCTACGGCGATTGCGGATGCCATGGCGGCAGTTTTCAGTGCTTCTTCCGGTGTTTTTCCGTTTATGATTTCACCGACAAAATATCCGGTAAAGGTATCGCCCGCCGCGGTGGTATCGACGGTTTTTACCGGGAAAATGCCCTGGGTGCAGCGCTTGGTGCGGCAGCCGTACATGGAGCCTTCTTTGCCGAGGGTGAGTACGATTTTGCTCTCTGGGAATTTCTGAACCAGGCCGTTCAGCAGGGCGGCACCATCTGCGTTTTCCGGAAGGACAGCGCCTGTTTCTTTTAGAATTGCGGCGGCCTCAATCTCGTTCAGAATCAGATATTCTGCCTTTTGGAGCGGCATCTGGAAAATTTTTTCATTGACGGGCGACGGGTTCAGGACAATGTGCATGCCTTTTTCGTATGCGCAGTCCATCAGATAAGGAATTTCACTGATTTCATTCTGCAGAACCAGATAATCGCCAGGTTCGGCGGAGGTTAAGACATCATCCACATCTTTTTTTGTGATGGCCTGATTGGCGCCGCCGAACAGAATGATGCAGTTTTCTCCGTCCGGTGTATTCTGAATAATCGTGTGTCCCGATGGCCCTTCTTTCTTCAGAACAAGATCGGTGCGGACACCAGCCTTCTGCAGCGTTTCCAGCAGCGGAGCAGAATCATCCGCTCCAACAGCACCGGCATGCCACGTTTCCAGGCCATACTTTGCAAAGGCAATTGCCTGGTTCAGCCCTTTTCCTCCGCTGAAAATCTGCCGGTCATCCGCCGAAAGCGTCTCGCCGGGCTGGACAAAATGATTGACAGAGTAGACATAGTCGATATTTAAAGAACCGAAGATTAATACTTTCATAAATTATTCTCTTTCTGCTTCCTGTTTATTTTGCAGAATCCGTCACAAGGAAGACACCATAGCTTTTCGGAAGCTGTAAAGCCAGTTCATAGATTCCCTGTACTTCATCATAATGCAGAACCTCCGCTTTTTCAATCGCTCCGGTCCAGGTATCCCAGATTTCTGGGGTTTCGGAGGCAGGAACCGTCACGGTAATATTCTGTGGCCGGTCAGTATAGTTAATCAGATAAAAGCAGGTTTTCTCTTCATTGCCAAAGGTATTCCAGGTAATGCCGTGCAGATCCTCACCGGTGTGGATGTAAGGATCGATGACCCACTCCGGGTAATGAAGGAATGGTCTGCCGAAAAATGTTTTTCTGCAGTCCGCGGTTCCGCCGGTGATTTTCATTGCCTGTGGGCAGACAGTATCCAGCCAGGAGAGGAGTGCATTGCAGTCAAAGGTATCGAAAACGACGACGTTCGGAAGGGCTGTGAGCTGTTGGAAAATCTCCTTCAGGCGGCCATCCTCTTTCCGGCGCGTGCTGTATTTTGGAACTTCTTTTACGATCGCAAGCTTTCCGCCGGAGCACACAAACTGCTCGAGAAGTTCTGCGGCCGCAAGCGGAAGCACCTCACACATCGGGAGCACAAAGGTGTGATACACCTGTCCCGTAG
>CAVBNJ010000447.1:0-2226 GCA_963596755.1 bacterium | reverse complement strand
TTTTAATCTGGACAGTTCCAACGTTGTGCCGGAGAACTGGAGTACGCTGGTGAAAGTGGTGAAGGAGCATTACGAGGATTACGACGGCTTCGTCATCGCGCATGGAACCGATACGATGGCGTATACCGCGGCGGCGCTTTCCTATATGATTCAGAACTCGCCGAAGCCGATCGTCATCACCGGTGCGCAGCGGCCGATCAATCTGGATATTACGGATGCGAAGACGAATCTGTCCGACAGTTTTTATTATGCGTGCGACGATGCATCCCAGGGTGTGCAGATTGTGTTTGATGGTAAAGTGATTGCAGGAACGCGCGCGAAGAAGGTGCGGACGAAGAGCTACAATGCCTTTTCGAGCATCGATTTTCCGTACCTTGCGGTGATGCAGGACCGCCGGATTCTGCGGTATCTGCCGATGCTGCCGTATGAAAAGCCGGTTCGTTTTTATGAAAATTTAAGCGACAACGTTTTCCTTTTAAAACTGATCCCGGGAATCAGCCCGGTGCTGCTTCCGGCGATTTTTGAGCATTATGATGCGATCATCGTGGAGAGCTTCGGTGTCGGCGGTATTCCGGCGAGCATCAAGGAGCCGTTCTACGAGCTCTGCCAGAAATACCCGGAAAAACTCATCATCATGTGTACCCAGGTTTCGCACGAGGGAAGTGATATGACCGTCTATGAAGTCGGCCATGAGATGAAAACCCTGTGCAATATCCTCGAGTCGTACGATATGACTCCGGAGGCCGTCGCAACCAAAACGATGTGGCTCCTCGGAAACCGCCCGGATGACCATGAGAGCCGGGAAAAAGCATTCTATAAACCGATCAACTACGATACGGTCTGGAAATAAGAGAATAGAGAAAGTCAGATGGCAAAGAGGCCGTCACTGCCCGGCGGGACGAAAATTCCCGGCGGGCAGAGGCGGTCTCTCTTTGTTTTTTTGTGAAAAAGAAATGTTTCACAAAATTTTCAGACAGTAAAGGCACAAAAATTGGATTTAATTGGAAGAATTGTGCAAAATTCCTAAAAGAATCAGAAACAGGTTGACATATTTTGCGCATTTTAGTAGAATTGGAGTCATGATGCAGTGCGGAAAACAATAAAGTTCAAGTTGAGAAGGCCATTACGACGCACAGAATATCTGTGAATGGTAATGATTTTGGAGGTACATGCATGAAACGGTTGAGGTTTACAGAAGATATGACGGCGGAACAGAAGCGAAATGCCGTGGAAGCGGCGCTGCTTCTTGGGTTCCAGGCGGAGACGGCAGTGTTTCCGGCTGCGGCAGCGAACGGAGAGATTCCGGTGCCGGAAACGAAAGAAGAATGGAAAGCGCTATGGTCGAAAACAGCCAGCGCAGTTCCGGAAGGGTACGAGGCATCATCCGACCACATCGGCCCGATCTACGACCTGGATTTCCGGGAGAAGAAAGGTCTGGAAAAGATTTTTGAGAAAGGTGCATTCTTAAAGGATGAAAACCACGATTTCCTGCCGGATGCGCTTGACGTAAAACTGGTGCTCCATCAGGATGCCAGCGATGCGATGTTCCTTGCGGCGTGCAGTCTGGCATATCGTTTCGGTATGGAGACGACAGGCTACGAGGGAAAGATTCTTGCAGAAGAAGGATATGTTGGAAATCAGATTGTTTTTGAAAAAGCCGATCGGACAGAGCTGGTGCTCGATGAGACATACGAGGACGGCGTAAAAGCAGTTCTCCGCGGAGACGGCGAGGCGCTTACCGCATTTACCACGCGTCTCTGCAATACATTTCCGAAAATCTGCGGCGAGAGAAGCTGGAAAGATCTTCTGATGGATATGGTGGATGACTTCATCCTCCGCGGGGAGGACGGCCAGCTTGCCGAACTGAAAGCGCTGCAGGAAAGAGAAAGCGGAGCGTATGCGGTCTACGGATCGCCGCGCTGGAATGAAGCACAGAAAAAAGAGGCCGGGGATGCAGCGGTTTATAATTACAAATCCGGCCAGAAAATGTACGAAAAAGTATATGAACTCCCGTGGGAAGTTGAGGTGTTCGAGGAACTTCTGGAGACGGAAGTCTATCCGAAACTCAAAAACGGCAGCAGCGTAAAAATCACCGGTGCGGTCAGCGAGACCGAAGGCGTGCGCCGGAAGATGGTCGAAAAGATCAATGCAAAGATCCGAAAAGCAGGCGCTGTGCCGGAGCAGACAACAATCTATTGTGCCTATAAACAGGGCTATTCCTGGCTG
>CAVBNJ010000446.1:0-2239 GCA_963596755.1 bacterium | reverse complement strand
GTGTTCCCGTTGTATAAGAATACTCTTTTCTGGACGTCATATTCATTCCGGCATCGTAGGTATACGTGATACTCTTATTTTCCCATACAGAATCCACACGGATCAGTTCGCTCAGCGCATTATACGTATATTTTACTTTCTGCACGCCATTCTCGGAAATCGTAACGATATTTCCCACTGCATCGTAAGTAAAGGACAGTTTCTTTCCGTTATTGTTGATTTCTTTGAGAAGTAAGGTTGTAATTCCAGCTTTGCTTCCCGGCACAAAGGTATAGTCGACCGGATACGTTTTGTTTTTCAGATGAATCGTTTTTCTGGTAACGCGGCATAACGAATCAAAGGTATACGAAATTTTGACTGCATCATTTACTTTGATCTGGTAAACCACGTCCGGTGCCTGGGCTTTTCCAACCTCGCCGAATACACACGATGTTGAAATTTTGCTGCCATCAATCTGATGTACGATACCTGTACTTCTGTTCTTGTTATCATACAGAATCCGCGCCGTTTCTCCATCTGTTGTGCGATATCCCGCCATTCTCTGAATCATATCATAGGCAAAGAAAATCTTTCTGTTATTTTCCAGATCCTCATGGTAAAATACATTTCCATAGTCGTCATAGACATTTCGGAAGACTGTCGTTCCATTCCACTTCTGCTCCACGATCTGTTCGTATTTGTCATAGCTGTTTTTCAGCACTTCTCCTGTCGCATACTTTACTTCACTGAGCGGACCATCCGACGGAAGGTAATCGTATTCTTCCAGTGCATTTCCGCCTGCCAGAATTCTGGTCTGATTTCCGAGAAAATCGTATTCATAAGTATACTCGAATCCATTATGATTAATTGTCTTTAACCGGTCGCCTTCGTCATACGTATACCCCAGTTTTACCGTATTCGTTCCATCAAAAGCCGTTACACCGGTCAGAAGATCATTGTCCGCATCATATGTATACGTTACTTTATTTCCTTTGGCATCGGTAACCCCTGTCAGCAGACGCTCCTGGCTGTCATATTCATTTGTCGTTACAAATCCTCTGGCGTCTGTCAGCGTTTTTACATTTCGGCCGGTTGCCGTGTAAGTATACTTGGCTGTCATGCGTTCACTGCATTTCTCCAGAATGAATTTCTGCGGACTCATGGCTTCTACTGTTGGATATGCTCCATTAATTGCTGTATTCTCCTCATATGAGAGACTTGGAATCATAAAATACCGGCTGTTCTGTTTGATGCAATAATTATTTTTATCCTCCTCACTCACTTCAAACCAGAATTTCTGTTTGCTGTCCGATGTATTTTTCACCTGCAGCGTGAGTGTTCCATCCGAAGCCATCGAAAGTGCTTTTCCTTCTGCATTGGCCGGCTCCAGGAAAAATGCGCCGTTTCCATCTGCATTCAGCAGGAACATCTGAGACTCTCTGCCCCCATACCGTTTCTGCACAATTTTGGAACCTGCCGCTGTACCATTTACCTGCATATACTGTCCACTATATCCAAGACGCATCATATAGATTTCTCCAGATACCGGGGGATCACTCTTTCCCGCATATTCCGCCGGCTCCAGATACCACTGCTGATTCGGATTTGATTCCAGCTGATCCCAGATCTGCAGCTGTACCGAATTATCGAGTTTTCCGTCTGGAAGATCAATCGCACGCTGGTCTTTGGAAGCTTTGCTTGTAATCAGATACATGCCCTCCCCTACTGGTTTGATTCGGAATTTCTGGGAATCTTTATTGGCATATGCCGTTATTTTTGTATTTGCTCCATTCACATTCGTTCCGATATCCAACACACGGGTTCCGGTTCCATCAAAGGCTTTCAGGATGACATATCCTTCTCCTGCATCCTCCAGTTTCCACTTCTGTGCATTCGTTCCTTTAAATTCATACTGCTGAACTGCCGTTCCGTCTGCATTTGCTGCCCCTTTGACGTCCATATATTTTCCGGATTTCCGCATACGGATAAAGTAGCTTTTCCCTGTCATCACCGACGTACTTACCCTGTCATGATGAATCACTACGTCCTGCGGATTTCCCTTGGTATCATAGGTATAACGGTACTGAACTCCCTCTGAATTTCTTGCCGCTGTCATATTTTTCTTTCCATCATATTCATACTCAAACGAAGAGCCAGTCACTTTAACCATTTTGGAAA
This sequence comes from bacterium, assembly GCA_963596755.1. Classification (GTDB taxonomy): domain Bacteria; phylum Bacillota; class Clostridia; order Lachnospirales; family Lachnospiraceae; genus Fusicatenibacter. The sequence goes on along the minus strand of CAVBNJ010000446.1, from coordinate 82 downwards.
GCAGTTCTGTTTTGTTGCAGGTAAATGCGTTCTGCTCTGCTGCTGTCTTTGCACTGACGATATTTCCGCTTGCATCATATAC
>CAVBNJ010000445.1:0-2241 GCA_963596755.1 bacterium | reverse complement strand
ATGAGAACCATGGAAAACGAAAACCTGCGCGTACAGATCAGCGATCACGGCGCAGAACTTAGCAGCATCTACGATAAAGCCGCCGACCGCGAGGCAGTCTGGATCGGCGATCCGGCCTTCTGGAACCGCCACGCACCAGTTCTGTTCCCATTCGTCGGAAAAGTAAATGGCGGCTTCTACACCCATAAAGGCGTCAAATACCCGATGGGACAGCACGGCTTCGCCCGCGACAAAGAGTTCGAGTGCATCGAAAACACCGAAAATAAGACCGTACACCGCCTGGTATCGACCGAAGAGACCAAAAAAGTCTACCCGTTCGATTTCGCCTTCACTGTAACCCAGGAACTCTCCGGCAGAACCCTGACCGTCACCTGGAACGTAGAAAACACCGGTGACGAAGACCTGCATTTCTCCGTCGGCGGCCACCCGGCTTTCATGATCCCGGAGCAGTATGACATCGTCTTCAACAAAGGCCTGGAAAACCACAGCGAGACCGAACTCGAATACGTTCTGATCGACCCGGAAACCGCAGGCGTTGATGCTGTACATCCGAGAAAACTGGAACTTCATGACGGCAAAATTCCATACACCAGAACCCTCTTCGATGAGGATGCTCTGATCTTCGACAATACCCAGGTAGAGCGCGTCGGCGTAGAAGTAGACGGAAAACCGTACGTCACCCTCACCTGCAAGGGCTTCCCGAGCGTCGGCGTATGGTCCAAGCCAAAAGCAGATGCCCCGTTCGTGTGCCTCGAGCCATGGATCGGCCGCTGTGACAACGTCGGATTTGACGGCGAATTAAAAGACAAATACGGCGAGCAGCACTTGAAAGCCGGTGAAACCTTCCAGGCAAGCTACACCATCACTATCGGAGAATAGGAACCGAAATATAAGAAAACCTCCGAAGTACAGAGAAAAGAATGTGATTCCTGTACTTCGGGGGTTGAAATTTTATGTTTTCTTTACTATAATTAGCTTCAAGACCAAAAACGCGTGCGTTGATTTGTATCATTGCATGCACAGAAGAAAAAACAGGAGGGAACGTTCTTGAAAAGAGAAACGGTTATCGTACTTGATTTTGGCGGTCAGTACAATCAGTTAATTGCAAGACGTGTACGTGAGTGCAACGTTTACTGTGAGATTTATTCTTACAAAACAGACATCGAAAAGATCAAAGAAATTCAGCCGAAAGGCATCATTTTCACCGGCGGCCCAAACAGCGCATATCTGCCGGATTCCCCGACCTATACAAAAGAAATTTTTGAACTTGGAATCCCGATCCTCGGCATCTGCTACGGATCTCAGCTTATGATGCATCTGCTGGGCGGAAAAGTAGAAGTAGCGCCGGTCAGAGAATATGGAAAAATTGAGGTAACCGTCGACACCAGTTCCGCACTGTTCGAGAACGTATCCGAAAAAACAATCTGCTGGATGAGCCACAACGACTACATCTCCAAAGCAGCTCCGGGCTTCGAAATTATCGCTCATACCGATGACTGTCCGGTAGCAGCCGTTGCAAACGTAGAGAAAAATCTTTACGCAACCCAGTTCCATCCAGAGGTTCTTCATACAAAAGAAGGAAAGAAAATGCTTTCCAACTTTGTATACAATGTCTGCAAATGCGCCGGTGACTGGCATATGGACTCCTTCGTAGAAGAATCCATCAAAGCCATCCGCGAAAAAGTCGGCGACGGCAAAGTGCTCTGTGCCCTTTCCGGAGGAGTTGATTCCTCCGTTGCAGCCGTTATGCTCTCCAAAGCAGTCGGCAATCAGCTGACCTGTGTCTTCGTTGATCACGGTCTGCTGCGTAAAAACGAAGGCGACGAAGTAGAAGCAGTATTCGGCCCGGACGGCCCGTACGATCTGAACTTCATCCGCGTCAATGCACAGGAGCGTTTCTATGCTAAATTAAAAGGCGTAGAAGAGCCGGAGAAAAAACGTAAAATCATCGGTGAAGAGTTCATCCGTGTCTTCGAAGAAGAGGCAAAGAAAATCGGTGCCGTAGACTTCCTCGTACAGGGAACCATCTACCCTGACGTTGTAGAGAGCGGCGTCGGAGGAGAATCCACCGTCATCAAATCTCACCACAACGTCGGAGGACTTCCGGACTACGTAGATTTCAAAGAAATCATCGAGCCGCTGCGCAACCTCTTCAAAGATGAGGTAAGAAAAGCCGGTCTTGAACTCGGCATCCCGGAATACCTTGTATTCCGTCAGCCATTCCCGGGCCCGGGCCTTGGC
>CAVBNJ010000444.1:0-2254 GCA_963596755.1 bacterium | reverse complement strand
GCACCTTCGTATCGCGCGCCATCCCGATATCGATCGGGAACAGGTCGGCATGGGCGCCGCGGCAGAGAATCGCTGCCGTCGCCTTCTCCTGCAGAAAATTTTCTGCAACCGTCGCCGTCACTTCCTGGCCGCTCTGCGTTACGTTTTCCTCAACAACGCCGTTATCCGCGCAGAACGTCAGCAATGCTCTTTTTTTAATCGAGATCTCCTCTTTTCCGGTGATGCCGGCAATCTGGACGAGAACGTCCTGCAGTTTTCCAAGGCTGTGGAGCGGTATTGCAATCCCGTCCCAGTGTGCCTTTGCACGATCCATTGCCTCTTCTGAGAGTGGATGGATCTGTTCTATCGTTTCCTGTAAAGTCATATTTCCTCCGCCGTCCTTCCGTTCCGGTATTCTGTTTCTTCCGCTTTACCCGGAGTCCATCTATTTTCTCACCCAGTTCACAAAGAAGATATGGGAATCTTCCCGTGCCGTTCCGTTTGAAGTCCACTTGTACGTGTAAGTGTATGTTACACATTTTTCTTTGTCCATATTCAGATTTTCAAACGCCTTCGGGGTCATAAAATACATGTAGTCAAAATCATCTCTTGTATCACCAAAGCCCGGGATCACACGTTTGGTGCCGTTCTTTAAGTACGCATCCATGATCGACTGCGACTCATCCACCGCATCATAGGCACCATTATTTTTCAGCTGATTGATGATCGAACTGTTTTTCTCTGCAATGCCGGTCAGATAGTTTGTCAGGCTTCCGTTCCGTGCCGGCTCAAACTGCTGCTGTTTATAAATTGCTGTGCGAAGAGAAATATTCTGAGCCGCCATCCGGTTCCGGATAACCATCGCAACGGCTGTCATACCGGTCTTTCTCTGAATTCCGGCTTCCGCACTGCAGATCGCAGCAAAGAAATCGCGGTCACTCACAGACGGATCGGTATAATACTGATGCTCCATCGTGTAATATTTTCCGCTGACACTGTCTTTTGCGCGCACGTACTGGCTGGAGCCCAGGATGCAGGCACCGTCCTCATCAAAGCTGTAGTACCAGTCATTCCCATTCTTTTTCAGCAGTGCGTAATAGTTTTTCACCATCTTTCCGTCACTGTTGAAATAGTACCAGCCCGTCTGCGGATCCCCGCTTGCAAGCTGTTTCTGCGCATTCAGCCACTGGTTCTTAACTGCACCGCCCCAGCTCTGGAAATAATAGGTGGCACCGCCGATCTTCTGCTCCCCGGTCAGCATCACACCGTCACCATTCGCATAATAGGTATTGTTCTGGTATGTAAAAAACGTATTCCGATACAGCACGCCGTTGTCCTGGAAGTAATACCATTTATTGTCCATCTTCTTCCAGCCGGTTGCCATCTTTCCATTGGCATCCGCATAGTACATGCTGTTTCCGACAGTAAAGAACGTATTGCGGTACATGCCTCCCCATTTCTGGAAGAAATACCACGTTCCATCCTGATGCAGCCAGCCGGTTGTCATTTTTCCATCCGCATCTACATGATAAATGTTGTTCTTATGCGTGAAAAAGCTGTCTTTCGTCATACCTCCCCAGCTCTTAAAGTAATACCAGATACCGTCAACTTTTTCGAAACCGACCGCCATTTTTCCATCGGCTTTTACATAATAGGTATTCTTTTTATACTCAAAAAAACGCTTCTGGTACATCGCACCCTGGTCGTCAAAGTAATAGTAATCATCTTTTACTTTTTTCCAGCCGGTTGCCATCTTTCCATCCGCATCGGAATAATACGTTACGTTTTTCACGGTGTAGAATGCATCACGGTAAACACCGCCCCAGCTCCGGAAATAGTACCAGGATCCATTCAGCTTTTTCCAGCCTTTTGCCATCGAACCATCACCGGTCAGATAGTAAAGGTTGCCGCTGTACTCTCTCCAGGCGTTTTTTACAATACTGCCGTTTTCGTCTTTATAATACCAGACTCCGTTCTGAATAACCCATGGATAATAACTGCGGGCCTGTACGGAAACCGCTGCGTCGCTCTGCTCTCCGGTCTGTACTTCCGGTTCAGCCGCTGCCGCCGCATCCTGCTGGTCACTTTCTGTATCCTGCGGATCCTCTGACGAATCTGCTGTCGGTTCCGGTGTCGGCGTTTCCTGTTCTGTTCCATCTTCCGGATCCTGCACCGTTTCATCCGCTGCTTTGGCATTTTCATCGGCAGCGCCTTCTGTTTCCGATGCCTCCTGTTCTGCGGATCCTTCCTGTGTCTCCGCGGAAGTCCCATTTAC
>CAVBNJ010000443.1:0-2257 GCA_963596755.1 bacterium | reverse complement strand
GTTCAGTGGAAGGTAGGTGCATAACATGATGATGAAAGAAAAAATCCAGCACAAATATGCCCTCTCAGAACAGGGTACGAAAGATATGATCCACGCTTTCGTCTGCGTGACCATCTCCAATATTGTTCTGATGTTTCCGGTTGCCCTTCTGTATTATCTCGTGAAAGATTACATGGAACATACCATGAAAGGACGCGGCCTCTTTTACCTGGCAGGCTGCGTGATCTGCCTCGTGCTGATCATGATCACCACATACTGGCAGTACAACGCGACATTCCTTGCAACGTACGTTGAGAGCGGCGTCCGCCGGATCACTTTAGCGGAAAAACTGCGGAAACTGCCGCTGTCTTTCTTCGGCAAAAAAGATCTGTCCGATCTGACGAGTACGATCATGGCGGACTGTGCGACGCTCGAAACCGCATCATCCCACTGGATTCCGGAGCTGATCGGTTCCTGCATTTCCACGGGACTCGTTGCCGTCTGCCTGTTCTTCTTCGACTGGAGAATGGCGCTCGCCGCACTCTGGGTTCTGCCGATCGCATTTCTCATCGTCATCTGCTCGGGCAATGTACAGAGGAGCCTCGGAAGAAAGCAGATGAAACTGAAAATGGACTGCGCCGACGGCATTCAGGAATGCCTGGAAACCGTGCGTGATCTGCGCGCGAACAATGCACAGGAGATCTATATGGAAGGACTCGATGAGAAAATCCATGCGGTCGAAAAGCATGCGATTGTGACAGAACTCGGCACAGCTGTTTTCGTATCGAGTGCGCAGATGATTTTAAAATTCGGCATCGCAACGACGGCGCTGGTCGGCGGCTATCTGCTGATGCATGGAAAAATCGAAGTTCTGACGTTTTTTATGTTCCTGCTTCTCGTGTCCCGCATTTACGATCCGCTGCAGATTTCCCTGCAGAACCTGGCGGCAATGATCAGCGCCGATGTGCAGTGTGAGCGCATGGATGAAATTCTGTCGTATGAGACGCAGAGCGGATCAGAAAAAATGGATTACAATGGTTATGATATCGAGTTCTCCAACGTAGGATTTTCTTATGACAGCAAAGAGGAAGTCTTAAAAGACGTTACCTTCACCGCAAAACAGGGCGAAGTTACCGCGCTCATCGGCCCGTCCGGCGGCGGAAAGACGACGGTTTCCCGTCTTGCCGTGCGGTTCTGGGATATCACCAGGGGAAGCATTTCTGTGGGCGGCATGGACATTTCGAAGATCGATCCGGAGACGCTGATGTCGCTGTACTCGATTGTGTTCCAGGATGTCACGCTGTTCAACAACACCGTCATGGAAAATATCCGAATCGGAAGACCGGATGCGACGGACGAGGAAGTCATCGCGGCGGCGCATCTGGCGCATTGTGAGCAGTTCGTGGAGAAGATGCCGCAGGGCTATCAGACGATGATCGGCGAGAACGGTTCGGAGCTTTCCGGCGGCGAGCGGCAGAGAATTTCGCTTGCGAGAGCATTCTTGAAAGATGCACCGATTATCCTGCTCGATGAGGCGACCGCGTCTCTTGATGTAGATAATGAGACGATGATTCAGGAATCCCTGTCCCGCCTGATACAGAACAAGACCGTTCTGATCATTGCACACCGGATGCGTACCGTGGCGCAGGCAGATAAGATCGTTGTCTTAAAGGACGGCATCGTCGCAGAACAGGGAACTCCGGCGGAACTGTACGAACAGAACGGCGTTTACCGCCATATGGTACAGCTGCAGCAGGAAGCCGAAAACTGGAAAATTTGAAATATTTCGCATAACTTTGCGGCAGAATTATAAAATATAAAAAGATTATAAACACCGGCAGATTTCTTGACATGGAAATTTGCCGGTGTTATTATTTAACAAACGTAAATAAATAACAATGTTAAGCATTTGCGCGAGAAGGAGGGGAATAACGTGGATGATGCATTTGAAAAACTGTTTCGTGCGATGCATCAGTTTAAAAAACTGAACGTCTCAGCCATGATTCCAGGGCTCAGCAGCTCCGAATTTTCTGTCATAGGCGTGATTATGCGGATGGGAGAAAACGGGAGAATTACAAGCTCCGAACTGGCGGCCAAGACGAGGATGCTTCCGCCGGCCGTATCGCGGACCTTACGCGGGCTGGAGGAAAAAGGATACGTAGAGCGGACCGTTGACAAAAAGGACCGCAGAAATACGTACGTCAGCCTGACAGAAAAAGGCTGGAAAAAAGGCGAAGAAGTACGGGACAGAATGCATGATTTTGGATGCTCTGTGATG
>CAVBNJ010000442.1:0-2258 GCA_963596755.1 bacterium | reverse complement strand
ATATACTCCTTGCATCCCTGCACCAGAAACAGTGCTGCGGTAAAGACACCGATCGTTGCCAGCAGATTCTGCACAGATGCTTTCTGCTCCACTTTTGCGAGCACCTCCGGCGCAAGATAGAGCTGTACCAGATTCAGCAACACTTCCAGCGCCGCGGTCAGCACACAGAAAAGCAGAACCCTTCTGCGGCTGTTCCATGCCGTTTTTACCATCCAGCCGATGTTTTGGATGGTATTGTATTTTGGTTTTTCTTTCTTTTTCATTTTCTCACCTCGAGAATCTGTTTTATCATAAAAATTCGCCCCCGGATCATTCTGGGGACGAATTGTCATTTTCTGGTGATGAACTGCATCAATTACACCTGGGGGAGCAGGATTTCTGTCGTGAAGGCTCCGTCTTCACTGTTGCGGCTGATGTAGCCGTCCAGCCGTTCCACGATCGCATCGATCCGCACAAGGCCGAATCCATGGCCTTCTCCTTTCGTGCTGCGGAACAGTTTCCCTTCCTTTTTCATTTTTCTGCCGGCTGTAAAGTTTGTGAACGAAATATAAAGCTGCGTATTTTTCATATCCATATATACGCGGATCAGACGCCAATGTGGTCAACTTAAGAAATTCATAGAAAATTTACATCTTTTTTTCAAAAAACTATTGACAAAACCTCCTAAAAGTGCGGTCGCTTCGCGACCTGTTAATCAAGGAATTGTTCGTTTCGCCGCGAACCTTGATTACACTTTAGGAGGTATGTCTTATGAATCGAATTGACATCTGCAAAAATATCATCCAATCCATCCACGAGTATATCACAAATCCCGACAAACTGGAACCTCACCGTATGAAAAATCATTTTATCCGCAAAAGAAAACTATCCCTCTTTCAGGTTATTCTTTATCTTTTGTATTCTTCCAAGGCTTCCATGTTTCAGAACCTTTCCTGCATCCGCGAGGACCTGCCTTCCCTCGACTTTCCGACCGTTTCAAAACAGGCTCTTTCCAAAGCAAGGCAATTCATCAGCCCCTCTCTTTTCAAGGAACTTTTTTATCTTTCGGTAGATCTGTTCTACAGCCAGATTCCTTCCCGCAGACTCTGGCATGGTTACCATCTGTTTGCCATCGATGGTTCCAAAATTGAGCTTCCAAACTCTTCTTCCAATTTTAAATTCTTCGGCGAAATGTTCGGCTATCCTGATCCTTCCAGGCGGTTTACCATGGGCCTTGCTTCCATCGTTTACGATGTTCTTGACGACTACATCGTTCATGCTTCTTTCCAACGCTTTCTTGCTTCTGAACGTACTGCTGCCATGGAACATTTAAAAAATCTGGAATCTCTCAACATTTATCAGGACAGTATCGTCATCTTCGACCGTGGTTATTATTCTGAAAATTTTTTCCGCTATTGTGTGGAGCATGGACATCTCTGTCTTATGCGCCTCAAAGAAGGATACAATCTCGCAAAAAAATGTTCCGGCGATGTCCATACCTTTCTTCCGGGCAATTCCAAGGACGGTACCTCGGACATTGATGTCCGTGTCATTGAAGTCACTCTCGATGACGGCACAAAAGAATACCTCGCTACCAACCTTTTCGATCCGCTCATCACGCAGGCAATGTTTCAAGAACTTTATTTTTATCGCTGGCCGGTGGAAACCAAATATAAGGAGTTGAAAAGCCGCCTTTCCTTGGAGGAGTTCTCTGGTGCTACTACAGTTTCTGTTTTTCAGGAATTTTTCATCAATATGCTGCTTTCCAATCTGGCTTCTCTGATTAAAAATCAAGCAGATGAGGAGCTCCTGATTTCGTCTCGCAGTTCCAATAAATACAGGTATCAGGCCAACCGTGCCTTCGTGATCGGACGCACGAAACGCATCCTGCCCAAAATCCTATGCAGCATCTTAAAACTTTCTTCCGTTGATCAGCTGTTTCAGGATTCTCTTCGCTGTCGTTCCCAGATTATACCGGGACGATCCTTCCGACGGAAGAAAATCAAAATGAAGGGCAGGACTCATTTCAATAATCAAAAAGCAGCTTTTTGATTATCCTTTTTTTCACATACTTTCACGGGACTCACCGCAGTCCTTATTAAAGTGCGCTTATTTTTAGCTCAGCTACGCTCCTAACTGACGTTGCCCCAGATTTTTTTCGAATATGCTTCGATTTATGGATTGATTTTCTTAAGTTGACGCTAGGTTGACCACATTGCAGTCTGACGGATCATAATAGATTTTATTATCCGCAAGCAGCGTCGAAACGCCGTTCTGCA
>CAVBNJ010000441.1:0-2272 GCA_963596755.1 bacterium | reverse complement strand
AGAAAATGCAGATGGAGGTTTCAAAAATACAATGGAACAGATCATAAAAGAAAGACTGCAGCAGGTGATGGATGCGTCTGTTGCAAAAGGAGAGACACCGGGATGCCTTCTGATGGTAATCAAAGACGGAAAGGAGCAGGTGTATCTGGAGAGCGGCTATGCGGATATCGAGGAGAAAAAGCCGGTTTCGCGGGATGATATTTTCCGTCTCTATTCGATGAGCAAGCCGATTACCGCGACGGCCATGATGATTCTCGTGGAGCGCGGTGTTGTCGACCTGGCGGATCCGGTCAGTCAGTATCTGCCGGGGTTTGCAGATCAGATTGTGCGCAGAGCAGACGGTCATACGGAGAAGCCGCAGCATGAGGTTCTGCTTGAGGATATCATGAACATGACATCCGGGCTGACGTACGGCGGAATGAATGAGACGGGAAGGCTGACCGACGCACTCTTTGAAGAGGTGATCCGCGGAATTGAGGAGGGAAACGGAGGAACGATCAGCACGGTAGAGTTTGCAAACCGTCTGGGAAAAATTCCGCTTCTGTATCAGCCGGGACAGTCCTGGAGCTACGGAACATCGGCGGATGTTGTCGGTGCAGTGATCGAGGTGGCAAGCGGCATGCGCTTCGGCGATTTCCTGAAAAAAGAAATTTTTGAGCCGCTCGGCATGAAGGATACGGATTTCTGGGTTCCGGCGGAGAAACAGGATCGTCTGGTGAAGGTTTACGACTGTAAAGCGGGACAGGAAGCGGTGCTGTATACCGACAACAACCTCGGCGTCCAGAACGATATGGCACATCGCCCGGCATATGAGGCAGGCGGAGCAGGTCTTGTGTCCACGATCGATGATTATGCAAAATTCACGCAGATGCTGCTGAACGGCGGCAGTCTGAACGGCTTGCAGATCCTGCGCCCGGCGACAGTGCAGTATCTGACGGGCCATACATTAAGTGCAGTACAGCAGGCAGGGTTTGATAACTGGATCGGCCTGGAGGGCTTCTCCTACGGAAACCTGATGCGTGTGATGGTGGATCCGTCCCGTGCGGTAACACTCGGAAGCAAAGGCGAGTACGGCTGGGATGGCTGGCTCGGCTGCTATATGGAAAATGTGCCGGAGAAACATATGACGCTTCTGATGATGACACAGAAAAAAGATGCCGGAACGTATACGCTGTCACGGAAGATCCGAAATATTATTTTCAGTGAATAAACACAGCTGGTGAAAAAAACAGAACAGGAGGATAAGAGCATGAATCTGGAAAAATTTGCAGAAAGAGCAGAAGAACTTCGCGTACTCGGTGTGATGGTAACACAGGATGGAAAACAGATCGCAAAGCAGCTCTGGGACGAAGAGTGCCGGAGAAATATTTATTCCGCGAGCAAGAGTTTTACTTCGTGTGCCGTTGGAATGGCGGTCAAAGAAGGACTGCTTTCTCTTGATGAAAAGCTGGTGGACTGTTTCCCGGATGAACTGCCGGAAACGGTCAGCGACAATCTGAAAAAGGCGACTGTCCGGGATCTTCTGACGATGCATTTAGGTCAGGCGGATGCCAGCCTGATGGGAGGACAGCGCCCGGCCTATGAGGAGGACGACTGGGTGCGGATGAGCCTTGCCATTCCGTTTACGGATGAGCCGGACACGAAGTTTGTCTACAATAACGTCGGACCTTATCTTGCGGGCATTCTGGTGCAGCGCCGCAGCGGCTGTGACCTCGTTTCTTATCTGACACCGCGTCTCTTTGCCCCGCTTGGCATCAAAGCGCCGGTGTGGGAGACGGACCGCCAGGGAAATACGTTCGGTGCGGGAGGCCTGATGCTGACGCTTTCGGAACTGCATAAATTCGGCTGCCTCTATCTGCAGAACGGAGCATGGGAAGGAAAACAGCTGTTACCGGAAAACTGGGTTCTGGAGAGTACGAAAAAGCAGGGCGAGAACGACCGCGACTCCTATGGCTACGGCTACCTGTTCTGGGGCGGTCCGGAAGGGACCTTCCGTGCAGACGGAAAATATTCCCAGTTATCAATTATCTGCCGGGAAAAGAACGCAGTCATTACGGTTACGGCAGAATGCCGGGACGGAGCAGCTCTGATCGAGCATATCTTTAATGATATTTATCCTCAATTGTAAGGCTTTTTCTTGGCAGATCAGACGAAAAAAGCGGCAGAAAAGAAACAATTTCACGAAAACAGCTGATTTTATGAGCAAAATGCTGTGAAAATGCGTCGAAATTTGTCTAAAACGGATATTTGCATCGGAACAGATGTATGCTAT
>CAVBNJ010000440.1:1354-2287 GCA_963596755.1 bacterium | reverse complement strand
GTGTAGGGTAAAGGTGTCAAAGGAATTACACCGGATCCGGTGCGGTTCCGTTCACTATCCTATACGAAAAGAAGAGGTATTCATGATGAAAGAATTAAAGCCAATCAAAGAGGGTAAGGTACGCGAGATTTATGATAACGGCGACAGCCTGATCATGGTAGCAACCGACCGCATTAGCTGTTTCGATGTCATTCTGAACAACGTGGTAACGAAAAAAGGTACCGTTCTGACCCAGATGTCCAAATTCTGGTTCGATCTGACAGAAGACATCCTTCCGAATCACATGATCTCTGTAGACGTAAAAGACATGCCGGAATTCTTCCAGCAGGAAAAATTTGACGGCAACAGCATGATGTGCCGCAAGCTGGAGATGCTTCCGCTGGAGTGCATCGTCCGCGGTTACATCACAGGAAGCGGCTGGGCAAGCTATCAGAAAACCGGTAAAGTATGCGGTATCGAGCTTCCGGAGGGATTAAAAGAATCCGACAAGCTGCCTGAGCCAATCTACACCCCGTCCACCAAGGCTGAAATCGGGGATCATGACGAAAATATCTCTTATGAGCAGAGCATCGCCCATCTGGAAAAATACTTCCCGGGAAAAGGCGAGGAGTACGCAGCAAAACTTCGCGACTACACTATCGCTCTGTATAAAAAATGCGCAGATTACGCATTAAGCAAAGGCATCATCATTGCAGACACCAAATTCGAGTTCGGTCTTGATGAAAACGGCAACATCGTTATCGGAGACGAGATGCTGACTCCGGACAGCTCCCGCTTCTGGCCGGCAGACGGCTACGAGCCAGGCCATGGCCAGCCGTCCTTCGACAAACAGTTCGCCCGCGACTGGCTCAAAGCCAACGACGGAAACCACGACTGGACACTGCCGCAGGAAATCGTAGACAAGACCATCGAGAAATACCTTCAGGCATACGA
>CAVBNJ010000440.1:0-1344 GCA_963596755.1 bacterium | reverse complement strand
GCTGACTGGAAAACCGCTGGCATAAAGAACATCATAGTGTGAAAAAGCTACAGGAGGCAGGTTCTGCCTCCTGTTTTTGCGTATTTTATGATAAGATCGGATGATAATCTGATAAACAAATCCAGGAAACATGTGATATAATAGGAGGAAAGTCAGTACGTTAAGGAGGAAAACAGTATGAAAGTTGCAGCTGCAATTGAAAAAATGACGGATTTTTATAAAGGAAATATTCATGATATTTACCATTTTCTGAAGGTGTGGGCCTTTGCAAAGAACATCGGCGAGGCGGAAGGACTCGATCCGAAAACACAGGAAACGCTGGAAATGGCTGCTGTTGTGCACGACATCGCCTGCCCGCTGTGCCGGGAAAAGTATGGAAATGCCAGCGGAAAGCATCAGGAAGAAGAGAGTGCGCCGCTCGTCGCAGAATTTTTCAAAGAGGTACCGGCAGGAGAACTGGATGTCGAGCGTATTACATGGCTGGTTACACATCATCATACCTACACCAATGTGGAGGGCATGGATTACCAGATTCTTCTGGAAGCCGATTTCCTGGTCAATGCCGGCGAGAGCGAATATTCAAAACAGGCGATTGAAAATTTCTGCAGAAAAGTATTTCGGACGGAAGCGGGAACGCATCTGTTAAAGAGCATGTTTCTGGAGAATGAGTAAGGCCATGAAGTATAAAATTGCGGTCTGCGATGATTCTGCGGCGGACAGACAGTATATTGGAAATATGGTCGATCGCTGGGCATCATCCGCCGGACATGTAGTACAGACAGATTCCTTTTCTTCTGCCGAGAACTTTCTGTTCCACTATGCCGAGGAATGCGATTACGACATTCTGCTGCTGGATGTCGAAATGGGTGAGATGGACGGCGTCACGATGGCAAAAAAGCTCCGCCAGAGCAACGATACCGTGCAGAACATCTTCATCACAGGCTACTCCGATTACATTTCCGAGGGGTACGAAGTGGCGGCGCTTCATTATTTGATGAAGCCGGTCAGAGAAGAAAAACTCTGTTCGGTGCTGGACCGTGCGGCAGAGAAGCTTTCTAAAAATGAAAAAGTTCTGAACTTTGAGACCGGCGGCGAAATGATGCGGGTTCCGATTTATCAGATCCGCTATGCAGACGTATCCGGCAACTACGTGACGGTTCATGCGCTGTCAGACGTTACCGTGAAAATGACGCTGGGCGATCTGGAAAAGCAGCTCGATGAGCGGTTGATCGAAACACATTACCGGGAAGTGGACAATATGTACCGGCAGATCCGCGGCTGGCGCCATGACTATCGAAACCATATCCAGACGATGAAAGCCTACGCAGCCGCAAAGGACTGGGA
>CAVBNJ010000439.1:0-2293 GCA_963596755.1 bacterium | reverse complement strand
GCTGATTGAGTGTGCGCTTGCCATTGTATCCCTGTGTGCAGTCGGCTACATCTGGTCCAGATACGCAGACGGAACCACCGTTGTTCCGACCGCTGTATTCGCAACAGGTATCTCCGAGATGGTAGCTACCATTCCGGGACTTGGCGGTTCTAAAAACGTTCTGTACTCTCTGCTGGTTCTGACTGTATCGGTATTCTGCCTGACTTCTCTGGATACAGCAACCCGTCTGGCAAGATACATGTTCCAGGAGTTCTGGCTTGAGCCTGGACAGACCTACAAAGAGGCGACCGGCTACAAAGCTGTTCTGACCAACCCGGTTGTATCAACCGTCATCACCGTAGTGCTCGGTATCGGCCTTGGCCTTACCGGCTACTCCAAAATCTGGCCGCTGTTCGGTGCATCCAACCAGCTGCTGGCAGCGATCGGACTTCTTGCTGTTGCAACATGGCTCGGCAAAGTCGGAAAGAACAACAAAATGTTCCTGTTCCCGATGGTATTCATGCTGATCGTAACCATCACATCCCTCGTTCAGACCCTGATCGCAAACTTCAAGGGCCTCGGCGCAGGCGTTGGTGTGGGCTGGTGCGTAGCACGTATCGTGCTTGCAGGCCTTCTGGTTATTCTGGCACTGATCCTGGCTGTCGATGGATTCAAGACTCTGGCAAACCAGAAAAAAGCAAAATAAAGAATGATAAGAAAAGGGGCTCCTGGATGAAAATCCGGGAGCCTTTTTTGCGACAGGGTTCTTGTGTTTGCGTCACACATACGGTATAATGATCGCAAGTTATTTCAGTGTGAAAGAGGGAAAAACGGTTATGAAAAAAATTGTATTTGCAACAGGAAACGCCGGCAAGATGAAAGAAATCCGTGAAATCCTTGCGGATCTTCCGGTGGAGATCTATTCGATGAAAGAAGCCGGTATTGAGGTTGAGATTGATGAGAACGGCACAACGTTTGAAGAGAATGCAAAAATCAAAGCACAGACCGTTGCCGGATGCACAGACGGTGACACGATCGTGCTGGCGGATGATTCCGGACTGGAAGTCGATGCCTTAAACGGAGAGCCTGGCGTCTATTCTGCGAGATACATGGGAGAGGACACCTCTTACCGCATCAAAAACAAGAGCCTTGTCGACCGTCTGGAAGGCGTACCTGTGGAAAAAAGAACGGCACGCTTCGTCTGCGTGATCGCAGCAGCATTTCCGGATGGAACGGTCTGTACGACAAAGGGAACGATCGAGGGAAAAATCGGCTATGAGGAGCGCGGGGAAAACGGCTTTGGCTACGATCCGATTTTCTATCTGCCGGACATGAGCCGCACGACAGCAGAACTTTCTCCAGAGGAGAAAAATGCAGTCAGCCACAGAGGAAAAGCACTGGCAGCGATGAAAGAGCAGCTGGCATCGTATTTAAAATAAGAAGTAGAGGGAAGAAAAGAGTATGAAAATTCTGGTAGTGAGCGATACCCATGGACGGATGTGCAACCTCGAGGAAGCAATGGAGCGTGAGGAGTTCGACGGCATGATCCACTGCGGCGACGTGGAGGGTATGGACGATCTGATCAAGTCGAAAGTAAACGGCCCGTGCTATATGGTGATGGGAAACAACGACTGGTTCTCGAACCTGCCTGCCGAGATTGAAGTGAATATTGACGATTACCGTGCTTTTATCACACACGGTCATAACTATGGCGTATCGCTTGGCTTAGAGGGAATCTATGCGGAAGCGCTTTCCAGAGGAGTGGATATCGTGCTGTTCGGCCATACGCACCGCCCGGTCGCAGAAAAGCGCGGAAATCTCTGGATTGTGAATCCGGGAAGCCTGACGTATCCGCGCCAGATGGGAAGAAAACCAAGCTACGCCATGCTGACGATCAATGAGGAGCATGAGCTTTCGGTGGAAATCAAGTATCTGGAGTAAAAAACAGGTCGAAAAAGAGCGAAAAACAGCTCAAAATCGAATTAATTATTGCAACTAACACGACTATTTAAAAGAAAACAGGGAAGTACCGAAACGGGTTCTGAATAATCTTTAAAAAGTTTGTCAAAAAAATAAAATTTAGGTGTTGACAGATGGAAAAAGATATGGTAAGATCTCTTTGTTGCCCGGTGAGAACAAAACAACACAAAAACATTTTGAAAAAAATGAAAAAAAGTGTTGACAAACCGAAAACAATGTAATATAATAAATCTTGCGTCGAGCGCGAAAGGGTTAAACGCAAATCGGGAAACCTTGTTTTACGGGGTGTGGCTCAGCTTGGCTAGAGCGCCTGGTTTGGGACCAGGAGGTCGCA
>CAVBNJ010000438.1:0-2319 GCA_963596755.1 bacterium | reverse complement strand
CTTGACAAATGAATCACCCCTGCTATATGATGGTAACTGATCTTTTTTCGGGGGCAGATCCCCCCGTCTGCCGCTTCCCACTCCTGCGGCAGTTGTTACTGACCATTATTTTTCTTTCAGAAATTCAGAAAGGATGATCATGACGTTTTTTTCCAAAAAAACCTTACGCCTTCTCCTGCTCCCTGCGCTCCTTCTTCTGACGGGCTGCGCCGGTTCTGCCAAAGAGACGGCGGATGTTACTGAAAATCAGAAGCTTTCTGCCGTGGCTACGATTTTTCCGCAGTACGATTTTCTCCGTGCGATCGGCGGCGATCACCTCGATCTCCATATGCTGCTCTCGCCGGGCGCAGAAAGCCATTCTTTTGAACCGACACCGGGAGATATGATTACCGTTTCGGAATGTGATCTGTTCGTCTACGTCGGCGGCGATTCCGATGCCTGGGTGGAAACGATTCTTGATTCCGTCGATACTTCAAATAAAGAAGTGGTAACGCTGATGGACTGCGTTGACACCGTCGCCGAGGAAACCGTCGAGGGAATGGAAACCCACGGTCACGCGCATGACCACGATGACGAGGACTCAGATCACGACGGACACGATCACGAAGAGGATTCCCACGGCGAGCAGGACGAGCACGTCTGGACTTCACCGAAAAATGCAATGCTGATTGTCCAGAAGCTCTGCGACGCACTCTGCCGTCTCGACCCGGAAAATGCGGACGACTACAAGGCGAACACAGCCTCGTATCTCGCTTCCCTCGCCTCCCTTGACGAAGAGTTTTCCGATGTCACAGCAAATGCCAGCCGCCATACAATCGTTTTCGGCGACCGTTTCCCGTTCCGCTACTTTGCGGATGCCTACGGCCTCGACTACTACGCTGCGTTCCCTGGCTGCTCCTCGGAATCCGAGGCGAGTGCAAAAACACTTTCTTTTTTAATTGATAAAATCAACGAAGAGCAGATTCCTGTCGTCTTCCACACCGAGCTGTCCAATGAAAAAATGACAGACTGCATCTGTGAGGCGACCGGCGCGAAAAAGCTGCTGCTTCACTCCTGTCACAACGTATCCAAAGATGATTTCGAAAACGGCGCCACGTACCTTTCCCTGATGGAACAGAACGTCGCCGCCTTAAAGGAGGCTCTGAACTAAATGGCTCTACTTACCTGCAGCGATGTCACCTTCTCCTACGAGGGCATCCCGGTCCTGACCGATGTGAACTTTGCCCTGGAATCCGGCTCCTACCTCTGTATTGTGGGCGAGAACGGTTCCGGAAAAAGTACGCTGATCAAGGGACTGCTTCACTTGAAAAATCCGTCCACCGGCAGCATCACCACCGGCGACGGCCTTCACCCGAGCGAGATCGGCTATCTGCCGCAGCAGACCGCCGCACAGAAGGATTTTCCGGCGAGCGTCTGGGAAGTCGTTCTCTCGGGCAGACAGAATCACCCGCATTTTCCGCCGTTCTACACGAAAGCAGACAAAGAAGATGCGCTCCGCAACATGGAGCTTCTCGATCTGATCCCGTTAAAGAAACGGTGCTACCGTGATCTCTCCGGCGGCCAGCAGCAGCGTGTATTGCTCGCGCGGGCGTTATGCGCCACGAAAAAGCTGCTGCTCCTTGACGAACCGGTCACCGGCCTTGACCCGGTCATGACGAATGAAATGTACCAGCTCATCCGCCGCATCAACCGCGAGCAGAATGTCACGATCATCATGGTTTCCCACGATATCCGCAACATTCTGCCGGACGCGACGCACATTCTGCAGCTCGACCAGAAACAGGTCTTCTTCGGTCCGACGGACGAGTACCTGAAAACCGAGGCGGGAAAACAGTTTTTAGGAGGTGCTGACTTATGATTTCGAATCTGCTGAAAATGCTTTCTTACCCGTTTATGCAGCGCGCACTGATCGTCGGCATTCTCGTCTCTTTGTGTGCCGCACTGCTTGGCGTCAGCCTCGTGCTGAAACGGTACTCCATGATCGGCGACGGCCTCTCCCATGTGGGATTCGGCTCTCTTGCGATCGCAACGGCACTCGGCTTCGCTCCGCTCGCCTTCACGATCCCTGTCGTCGTGCTTGCCGCCTTTCTGCTGCTCCGCATGAACGAATCCAGTAAGATCAAAGGCGATGCCGCCATCGGCCTGATTTCGAGCTCTGCGCTCGCAGTCGGTGTCATCACGGTTTCATGGTCAAGCGGCATGAACACGGATGTCAACAACTACATGTTCGGAAGTATCCTCGCCATGAGCGATGAGGATGTTGTTCTCTCTGTCGTTCTTTCGATTGTAGTGCTGATCCTGTTTGTGCTGTACTACAAC
>CAVBNJ010000437.1:0-2320 GCA_963596755.1 bacterium | reverse complement strand
TGCTTCTGGCATGGGAAAAATTCGGAGAGAACCAGAATCTTTTCGTCCATTGTTTCCGTCTTTCCCTCGGATGCAATCTGCTCCCGGTGTGCCGCCAGAAGATCCGCAAACTGCTGCTCCGCCCGCTCGTCCGCACGGAAACGCTCCCATTTGTGATCTAAAATCTTTCCGGCAATCGTTACGGCTTCAAAGAAAGCAGCATCACTTCCGCTGTTATCATCCCAGACCGGATTGAACATGCCGATCAGAGTGGCGAGCTCGTTCTTTTCGCCGGTATTATCATTGTTGTCGAGCGGCTGGACAAACTTCTCATCAAAACGCGCGGCCATCTCCGGGCTTAAGATCTCTGTGCCAAGTGCCTCCCACAAAAGACCGAACGCCGCGTACGGCACTCCGTTTTCCCGGATGCGGCTGTCCTTCTGGTGATGATCGTACTCTCCTCTTCCAATATCAAAAACAATCCCGTCAAACGTCTCCGGCACGCGGTTTCCGCGCTGAATCGCAAGCTTCGGGTTGAAATGCAGAAGCAGTGCGGCAGAAAACACATCATCTGCATGAAATTTTCCGCCGTGCGTGAATGCGGCAGCGTTTTCTTTTTGTATCTGTTCTAATAATGTCATAAAATTTTAACTTCCTTTTCTCAAGATCTGTTCTATTTTACCCTATCCTATGGCGACTCTGCAACGGTTCTGAATCAAAAATATGTAAATCATCCATGATTTTCTGCGCACCAGCTTTCTGCTTTCTCGATATATTTTCTCAACAGTCCTATTGTTTTCCCTTCTCTCTCTGTGCTATAATCGATTCAATGAATATTTTATAATTTTATTCACTGAGATTGCTATAATAAATGGAGGTGTTCTATGCCGGCTAATTTTACGGAAAAACAGCGGCAGGAAATCCTGGAAAAACTGCTTGCCGTCGGATATGAACTGATCCAGGAACTGGGACTGAAAAAAATGAAAGTCTCCATAATCGCTGCGCGGGCAGACATTGCGACGGGAACGTTTTATCACTTTTTCCCGTCCAAGGAAGCATACATAAAAGCCCTGATCGATGCACAGAACCAGAAGATGGAACAACAATTGCTTCCTCTTCTGCAGAAAAATGGAAAACTGTCGCTGCAGCAGGCGCTTTCCTGGTTCCGCGATTCGTTCCGTTCGGAAAACAATCTGCTGATGACGCTCACCACCGACGACTGGGTCTGGCTGAAGGCGCACGGGGAAGCGGTTGGTCTTTTTCATGCAGGGCAGGATGAAGAGACAGCCCGACGGTATCTTTCCCTGATCGACGGCATCCGGCCTGATCTCGACCCGCGCGTTATTATCAATTTTTTTAAAACCATCTACAGTATGGCAGAAAACCGCGACACGTTTATCACAGATGTGTTTGAGACAAATATCGATCTGATCTTTGAATGCATCCGCCGTTATGCGGCCGCGGAAACCGGAAACTGACAAGGAGGAATTTTTATGACAATGAAACTGATACTTGAAGCAATTGCTTACAGCCTGCTCTATTCTGCATTTATGCTGCTCCTGTTCCGGAAACAGGGCGCGAAAAAACAGCTCTATAACTACCCGCCGGCGATCCGGGAACGGGCGATCCAGAGAGGCATCACCACGCAAAAGGAACTGGATGAGACTGCCAAAAAGAATAAATCTGTCGGTCTTGTTGTGATGATCCTTCTCTGCATCGTCATCACAAGCGGCATCAATCACGAAACCTCGTTCGGCGCAGGCTTCTGGCAGGCTTATCTTTTCTTAAACGCCTTTTCTTTCTTTGACGCACTGGTCATCGATTCGATCTGGTTCTGCCATTCCAAATGGTGGCTGATCCCGGGAACGGAAGACATGACAGAAGCCTATCACGATTACGCTTTTCACTGGAAATGGTTCTTTCTTTGTCTTATATCAAGTATTCCTCTTGCTGCCGTCACCGGCGGTGTGGAAGTTCTGATCGGAATGATTGGGTAAAAAATCCGAAAAAAAGACGGATCACCCGCAGCAGATTTATCAAAGCCGCTGGTGATCCGTCTTATATTTTTCTTGAAATCTCTTTGCATTTCTATTAAGCTAAGAATAGAAAACTTTCGAAAGGACCTTTCCCCATGCCAAGCACTGTCAAAACACGTTTTGCTGAATCACTGAAAAAGCTGCTGTACAAAAAGCCATTTCATAAAATATCGGTAAATGAGCTCTGTGAAACGGCATCACTCAGCCGATCTTCTTTCTATGCTAATTTTGAAGACAAATATCAGTTATTCTCCTACTGTCTGCAGGAGCAGCGGGCAGAACTGGAATTTCTTATGCGCGCTCAC
>CAVBNJ010000436.1:0-2327 GCA_963596755.1 bacterium | reverse complement strand
CCGTTTTCTCGATATACTGGTCCGCGGTCTCCGCCTCTTTCGTGTAGACGACATGAATGTTATGGTACATGCCGACCTCGCCCTGATTGCCTTTTACTTTGTAGGCATCAAAAACGAGGATCAGCGTCATTTTTTTATATCCCTGATAATTCGACAGGATGTCCATCAGCTTGCCTCTGGCACTCTCGATGTTGTACTTTGCCAGCTCGTTCAGGTCATCCCAGGCAAAAATAATGTTGTAGCCGTCCACCAGCAGGTATTCCTCCTGCGGCTCTTTCGGGCGGTTTGTTTTCGCATATTTGGGGTCCCCGATGCCGGAGGACGAGGTGACCGGCCGTGTCCGCCGTTCGAAACCGGCGCGCTTCCGCTCGACCTTGCCGTACGTCCTTGTAAAGATTTCTTCCAGCTCTTTTGCCTCCTGCTGGGAAGCTGCCATCGGCACGCGGTCGGACGCTTTCTTTGCTTTCTGCGGCGATCCTGCACCACTGCCCGGCTCTGCCCCTGCCGCAGACCGATCGTCTTCTGCGTCTGGATTTTCCAGCGTATATTCCAGATGCATATAGTCTTCCACCTCGTCCCATGGAACAACAAAGCCTGCCCCGTGGGCACAGAAAACGGAGCCCGTCGGGTTCTCCAGATCTTTTTCGGAATCGTAGCCGATCGACGCGATGACTTCTTCCGCGTTGTGGCACGGCTCATAGCCCTTTAACGTACAGAAAACTCTTCCGCGTCCGCGGCTGTAGGCGGTCACCTCTTTCTGATAATCCCGCATCGTCACAACCGGCGCCGTTCCGGTGATCACTGTCATCTCACCTTCCATTTCCGGCGGCTCAAAACTGCCGTACATCCGCTGGATATCATTCAGCGCACGGCCCGTCGATTCAGACGGGATTTCCAGTCGGAACGCATAGACCGGCTCCAGCAGAACGGATTCTGCTTTTTTCAGTCCCTGCCGCACCGCGCGGTACGTCGCCTGGCGGAAATCGCCGCCCTCGGTGTGCTTGATATGTGCACGGCCCTTGACCAGCGTGATTTTCATATCGGTAATTTCCGATCCGGTCAGCACGCCCGGGTGCTTCCGCTCCAGCAGGTGCGTAAGGATCAGCCGCTGCCAGTTGCGGTCCAGCGCATCCTCGCTGCACACAGTTCCAATCTGCAGCCCGCTTCCCGGTTCCGCCGGCTCGAGCAGCAGATGCACCTCCGCGTAGTGGCGCAGCGGCTCGAAGTGGCCGACACCCTCCACCGTATCGCGGATCGTCTCTTTGTATACAATATTTCCGGCTCCGAACTCCACCCAGATGCCGAAACGGTCGTGGATCAGACTCTTTAAAATCTCAATCTGCACTTCGCCCATCACCTGCGCATGGATTTCTGCCAGACGCTCATTCCACACAATGTGGAGCTCCGGAATTTCTTCTTCTAACTGGCGCAGACGGATCAGCATCTGATGAACATCCGCGTCCGGCGGAAGCTCGATCCGATACGTCAGGACCGGCTCGAGAACCGGCTTTTCCGCCTCGGTCTCATTGCCGATTCCCTGACCGGAAAAGGTGGCGTTAAGGCCCGTAACCGCACAGATCGTGCCGGCCGGTGCTTCCTGCACCGCGGTAAAACCGGCTCCCGAGTAAATGCGGATCTGATCGGCCTTTTCCTCGCCGAGCATCTGCTTTACCTTCAGCACGCCGCCGGTGATTTTCATATGCGTCAGGCGGTTTCCTGATGCATCCCTCGAAATTTTGAAAACACGCGCGCCGAATTCTGCTCCATACTCCGGCGTCTTTGTGAAGCGGTCCAGAATTTCCAGAAATTCGGTTACGCCCTCCATCTTGAGCGCAGAACCAAAGCAGCACGGGAATACTTTTCGGCCGGCAATCATCGCGCGGATCTGTTCTTCCGTCACACTGCCGGTTTCCAGATACTGCTCCAGCACCTCCTCGTCACACATGGCAAGTTCTTCCTGTAATTCTGCATCCTGCAGATCCCCGGAAAAATTCAGACAGTGCTCCGAGAGACGGCTCTGCAGTTCTTCGAGCAGCTTTTCCGCATCCGTTCCCGGCTGGTCCATTTTGTTGATAAAGAGAAACACCGGGATCTCATACCGCGCCAGCAGCCGCCACAAAGTCTCCACATGACCCTGTACGCCGTCTGCCCCGCTGATGAGAAGAACCGCGTAGTCCATGACCTGCAGGGTACGCTCCATCTCCGCCGAAAAGTCCACATGGCCCGGCGTATCGAGAAGCGTAACTTCTGTCTCATTCAGCTTCAGCACGGCCTGCTTCGAAAAGATCGTAATTCCTCTCGCTTTTTCCAGCTCCTCCGTATCCAGA
>CAVBNJ010000435.1:0-2329 GCA_963596755.1 bacterium | reverse complement strand
ATGTTATACTCTTCACTGTTCAGATTCAGAATCTTTAATCCCTCGCAGTCAAGTTCATAGCAGTTGACATATCCATTTTTCTGTTTTGCACACGCCCACTCTCTTGCCAGTTCTATATTTTCCGTGCAGTAGAATCCTCTTCCATAATCGTTCTGCCGGGCGCCTTTTCCAAAGACAGGTACTTCAATTAAATTTTCGGAGCCGTGATACAGGGTTTTGAGCATATCGCTTCCTCCTATTTTTCATCCACGACCTGGAACGTATAGAATTTTAAATAATATGACTCATCCGCCGCCCACAGAATCGGGTGATCCGGGGCCTGGGTGCGGTATTCTACCTGGCGGAGGCGTTTGTGGACGTTGTGGGCTGCCTGGTTGATGGTTTTCGTGAAGAGTTCGTAGTCCATGAAGTGGGAGCACGAGCAGGTGCACAGGTAGCCGCCGTCTTTGACCAGCTTCATGCCGCGCAGGTTAATTTCACGGTAGCCTTTGATGGCGTTTTTGATGGAGTTTCTCGATTTTGTGAACGCCGGCGGGTCGAGGATCACGACGTCGAATTTTTCGCCCTCTTTTTCCAGGCGCGGCAGCAGTTCAAAGACATCTTCGCAGACGAAAGATGCCACGTTTTCCAGTCCGTTTAAGGCTGCGTTCTTTCTTGCCTGCTCCACACCGAGCTCTGATGCATCGACGCCGATGACTTCTTTTGCGCCTGCGTATGCCGCATTCAGTGCGAAGGATCCGGTATGGGTAAAGCAGTCGAGGACTCTCGCGTCTTTGCAGAGCTTCTGCACTGCCAGACGGTTGTATTTCTGATCGAGGAAGAAGCCGGTTTTCTGGCCGTCCTTGACATCCACAAGATAATGAACGCCGTTCTCGACGATCTCAACGCTGGTGTCAAACGGATCGGAGAGGAATCCTTTCACGCGCTCCATGCCTTCCTGCTCGCGCACTTTTGCATCGCTTCGCTCGAATACACCGCGGATCTTGATGCCGTCTTCTGCCAGAACTTCTTCCACCAGGCGGATGATCGTCATTTTCATTTTGTCGATGCCGAGTGCCAGCGACTGTACGACCAGCACATCGGAGAATTTATCCACAACGAGGCCCGGCAGGAAGTCTGCCTCGCCGAAGATCAGGCGGCAGCTCGATGTGTCTGTCACTTTTTTGCGGTATTCCCAGGCATCCTGCACTCTTTTTCTCAGGAATGCTTCGTCGATTTCCTGGTCGATGTTTCTTGTCATCATGCGGATGCGGATTTTGGAATGCTCGTTGATGAATCCGCGTCCCATCGGATATCCGTCGAAGTCGCGCACGAGCACGATGTCTCCGTTCTCATATGCTCCTAAAATCGAAGCGATCTCATTATCAAAAATCCAGGCTCCGCCCTGTTTTAAGGCGCGGCCTTCTCCTTTTTTCAGTGTTACAACTGCGTTGCTCAAAAGTTTTTCCTCCTTGTATTTGTAAAGTGTATTAGTTTTTAAATCCCTCTTCCGTCAAACTCCGGAATGAAGCTCTCCTCGGCCACCGGGCCTTCCTGTAAAAAGGCGTTGGTGACGCCGAGGGAAAACGTGTAGTCCAGCAGGCGCTCATACTCCCGCTTCGTCGTTTTCCGGTTCAGCGGACTTATGTTTTCCACCTGCGGAAGCGGCGTGTACTGGCTCATGAGGCTCAGCCAGACGGTATCGCCGTACGTCTCATAGACGTATTTTACCACAGCCTTCGCATTTTTCACAGCACCGGGCAGCAATAAATGGCGCACAATCACACCTTTTTTCATCAGACTGTTTTCATCGAATACGGCCTCGCCCGTCTGGCGCACCATTTCTGCGAGCGCCCGTTTTGCCGCCTCGGGGTAATCTTCCGCACGAGAGTATGCTTTTGCAAGGGATGAATCCATATATTTAAAATCCGTCAGATAAATATCGATCAGTCCGTCAAGCGCCTGCAAAGCTTCCACGCTCTCATACCCGCCGCAGTTATAGACAACCGGCACGGTAAGTCCCTTTTCTTTCGCCAGAAGAAGCGCCTCCCGGATCTGCAATGCGTAATGGCTCGGCGTCACGAGATTGATATTATTCGCCTTCTGCGCCTGCAGCTCCAGAAAAATCTCCGAAAGCCGCCCGATCGAGATGATCTTTCCGCTCTTCATCTCCGCGATGTTGTGGTTCTGACAGTAGACACACCGCAGATTGCACCCGGAAAAGAAAACCGTCCCCGACCCCGTCGTCCCGGAAATACACGGCTCCTCCCAGAAATGCAGCGCCGCCCGCGCCGCGACAACCCCGGCCGGCGCCTTACAATACCCCGTCTTCCCATGCTCCCGGTCCGCC
>CAVBNJ010000434.1:0-2340 GCA_963596755.1 bacterium | reverse complement strand
AGTAAAAAGCGGCCACATAAGATCGGGAATTATCTCGATTCTCATGTAGCCGCTTTGCTTTGCTTATTTGGGCTGTTTTATTTCCTGCACACAAACACGCCCGCCTCTTTTGTGATTGCGATTCCGCCGTGTTTCTGGATTTTTTTCTCCAGGAATTCTTTGAATTCCAGCTGACGCGGGTACAGGTATTCGTTCTGGTTTCCGTGGCAGGAGAGGATGTAGTCGAGGAGGGGCTCCGGGCGGTCGACCCAGAGGCTGTCTTCGTAGAGCCGTTTTTCTACGCGTCCAAAATATGGCTTTAACTGCTTTTCTCCCTGGTCCAGGCCGAAGATGGAATACAGAGCTACCTCCGAGAGGTTGATCTGCGGGTCGAATTCCTGCACCAGGTCGGTGATTTCTTTCATATGATGGCTTCCGTAGGTGCTGCAGTAGAATACGCCGTCGTCAGAGAGCACGCGGCTGATCTCCTGCAGGCCGCGGGACAGGTTCTGGACGTAAAACAGGACGTGATTTGCGATGATCCGGTCGTATTCTGCATCCGGGAACGGAAGTTTCTGGCAGTCCAGGGTTCGAAAATCGAAGCAGGACGCTTTTTCTTCGCCCAGATTCTCCGCGGCATCGCGGATCATTCCGTCCGACAGGTCAGACAGACAGATATATTTTCCTTTTAAAACCGACGGATCCGCCGATTTCCAGAGCTGTCCGTTTCCGCAGCCGATCTCGAGAATCCGGCGCGCGCCTTCGAAATCCATCTGTTCAAACAGCCATGGGAACCAGCCTTTTTTATTTTTCGAATACTGCTCGTGCAGGGAAATACGGATATTCAGGTTCTCTCCGTTTTTGTACTGCTCCACCAGCATTTTTTCCATATCGGTCAGATGAATCAGGTTCAGGATGCCCGTCCAGTCGATCTGGTTCGTCTCCTCGAGGATCTGCGTTGTGTTCTTCAGCGCCTTCTCCATCTGCTCCAGGTTTTCCATTTTCTTGTGAACAAGGCCGATCTGCATTTTCAGCGATTTTAAGATATCTGCGCTGGTATCGTAAATCGTCATGTTGCCGATCTCATTCAGGGAAAATCCAAGGTATTTCAGGGACAGAATCTTCTGCAGCTTCAGGAAATCCTCATCCGAATACATGCGATAACCGGATTAATTGACAAAACTCGGCTTCAGCAGCCCTTTTTTGTCGTAATAGCGAATTGTCCGAATGGTCACATGGGCCATCCGGGCAAATTCACCAGTGGTATAATATTGATCCATATCCACCACTCCTTCGCAGAAGCCGCTTTTGCAGCCTCTGCTTTTCACTTTATTTCTTACAGACGGTCTTTGTACATCTCAGCGAAGTAGTTCTGATACTCGCCGCTGATGATGTGTTTCCACCAGTCTTCATTGTCCAGATACCACTGAATGGTCTGTGCAATTCCGGTATCGAAGTTGTATTTCGGTTTCCATCCAAGCTCAGTCTCGATCTTGGTCGGGTCGATCGCATATCTTCTGTCATGGCCTGGGCGGTCTTTGACATATTTGATCAGGGATTCCGGTTTGTTCAGGGCTTTTAAGATGGTCTGTACAACCTGAAGGTTGGTTCTCTCGTTGTGTCCGCCGATGTTGTAGATCTCGCCTACTTTACCTTTGTGGATAATCAGGTCGATCGCTTCGCAGTGGTCAGATACGTGCAGCCAGTCTCTTACGTTCTCACCGTTTCCGTATACCGGAAGCTCCTCGTCTGCCAGCGCGCGGCTGATCATCAGCGGAATCAGTTTCTCCGGGAAGTGGTACGGTCCGTAGTTGTTGGAGCATCTAGAAACGGTAACCGGAGTACCGAAGGTTCTGTGGTAAGCCAGTACGAACAGGTCTGCGCTTGCTTTGGATGCAGAGTACGGGCTGGAGGTGTGGATCGGAGTGGTCTCTGTGAAGAACAGGTCCGGGCGGTCCAGCGGAAGATCTCCGTAAACCTCATCGGTGGATACCTGATGATATCTCTTTACGCCGAATTTTCTGGAAGCGTCCAGCAGTACGCGGGTTCCCATTACGTTCGTCTGAACGAAGATGCCCGGGTCCTCGATGGAACGGTCTACATGGCTCTCTGCTGCGAAGTTGACAACAACGTCAAATTTCTCTTTTTCGAACAGATCCATGATGAAAGCTTCATCTGCGATATCGCCCTTTACAAATTTGTAGTTCGGTTTGTCTTCTACCGGTTTCAGAGTCTCCAGGTTTCCTGCATAAGTCAGCAGGTCCAGGTTTACGATCTGATAGTCCGGGTATTTGTTTACCATGTGGTGTACAAAGTTTCCGCCGATGAATCCGGCTCCGCCTGTTACTAATACTTTCATGC
>CAVBNJ010000433.1:0-2349 GCA_963596755.1 bacterium | reverse complement strand
GGTTGTCATGTCACTGACAGGGACCATTTAAACATTACGCAAAGAACGGAGCCCGGCTCTTCCCGAACAGAAAACGGGATGAGACAGGCTCCTTGCTGTCATATTGAAAAGAAAGGAACCAGTTATGAAAAAACTGATCGTAACGAATACCGCAGTCCTTCTGCCGGACATGACGATTGCGAAAGGCCAGACGGTCGAGACTGAGAATGGAATCATTTCCGCCGTCCGCCCGTATCAGGCGGGGGAAGAGAATATACTTTCCTCAAATGGGGAGAACGAACTGCTCGACGGAACCGGAAAGCTTCTGATGCCGGGCCTTTGCGACAGCCATATGCACACCGGTCAGCAGCTTTTAAAGGGACAGATCCTCGATGCCCTTCCGATGATCTGGACGCGGATCATGCTGCCGTTTGAGAGCACGCTGACGCCGGAAAAAATGGAGCTCAGTGCCGAACTTGCCGCACTGGAGATGATCAAATCGGGAACGACATCGTTTGTGGATGCGGGAAGCTATTTTATGGAGAGCGCGGCAGACGTCTATCTGCAGTCCGGGCTCCGCGGCCTGTTATCTGCTTCTACGATGGATGATGCGGCACTGCCGGATTCCATCCGTCATACCGCAGAGCAGGCAGTGGCACAGACAGATGCACTGTACGATGCGTACCATGGAAAAGGAAACTTAAAAGTTACCTATTCCCTTCGCTCTCTGATCAGCTGTACCGAAGAGCTGATTTTAAAAGCGGCAGATCACGCAAAAGAGCGCGGCGCCCTGCTGCAGGCTCATATGAACGAATATCCAAACGAGATCAATTTCTTCCTGCAGCGCCAGCAGATGCGCCCGATTGAGTATCTGGCAAAGCTTGGCGTGCTGGATGACCGTTTTCTGGCGGCACACTGCATTCTGCTCTCAGAAAATGAGAAAGATCTGCTGAAAGAATACGATGTGAAAACATGCCACTGCCCGTTCAGCAACTGCGGAAAAGGTGTACCGGATACGCCGGCTCTCCTGCAGCGCGGCATCACCGTCGGC
Source organism: bacterium (assembly GCA_963596755.1). GTDB lineage: Bacteria > Bacillota > Clostridia > Lachnospirales > Lachnospiraceae > Fusicatenibacter. The sequence goes on along the minus strand of CAVBNJ010000433.1, from coordinate 1,319 downwards.
CTCGGAACGGACGGCGCGGCACACGGGGGCTTAAGTCTCTGGAATGAGATGAAGATTTTCCGCTCCGTAATGAATGTCGGACGCGGTGTCGGCATCAGCGAGGCGGCTGTCATGCCGGCGGCGAAGATCATCCGCATGGCGACACAGGGCGGATACGACTATCTGCATGAGAACGGCGGAAGCATCGCCGTTGGAAAAGAAGCGGACTTTATCACGATTTCGCTCCGCCAGCCGCACCTGTACCCGACGGGAAATCTGGTCAATACACTGTTGGAGTGCGTGACCGCCGCAGATGTCTGCGATAATGTGGTACATGGAAATATTCTGATGAAGGACCGTACCGTACAAACACTCGACGAAGAGCGGATTCTGGAAAAAGCAGAGCGGTATCTGGAACAGCTCTGAGAAATTTGTAAATAAGGAGAATATATTTTTATGATCAATCTGATTCTGATGATCCTTCTGAATCTCGTGGTCGGCGGCTGCATCGGCCTGACGGGAATCGCGGGATTTCTGCTTCCGATGTTTTACACCGGATTCCTCGACATGCCGTCGTCTGCATCCCTGGCGCTGAGCTTTGCGGCGTTTCTGATTTCCGGTATTCTGGGATCGGTGAATTACTATAAGAGCGGAAACCTTGACCTGAAAACGGCAGGCGTCCTCTCGGCGGGAAGTTTTGTCGGCGCACTGGCCGGTGTCAAGATCAACCTTCTGATCCCGGCGGACACGATGAAGATCATTTTATACCTCGTCGTACTGCTTTCCGGCATTTCCATTCTGCTGCGGAAGGACAAGCCGGGAAATGCAGAGAAAAAGGCAGTGCAGAGCGTTCCGTTTTATCTGGTACTCGGTGCTGTCACAGGTGCCATCTGCGCCGCATCCGGTGCCGGCGGCCCGGTGCTTGTGATGCCGATTCTGACACTGCTCGGCATTCCGGCACACACCGCAGTCGGTATTTCGCTGTTTGACTCTATTTTTATCGCCGTACCGTCTGCAGCGGGATACCTGATCGCGGCGGCGGGAAACAAAGAAGTCTTTCTGCTTCTTCCGATACTCCTTGTCGCACACGGCATCGGCGTCTTTGCAGGAAGCAAAAATGCAACGAAAATCAACCAGATCCTGCTGAAACGGATCGTGGCTGTGGCTTCGATTGCGATTGCGTGCATCAAACTGTTTCTGTAATGGTGATATACGATAAAAATCAGCGTTTTGCACACAAACTTTAGTTAGAAGCGTATCCCAATTGTTCTTATTGACTAAATATCCCTTCCGGGAATACAATATAGAAAAGATAAGAAGGAGGGATACCATGCAGGCAC
>CAVBNJ010000432.1:0-2349 GCA_963596755.1 bacterium | reverse complement strand
CCACTCCTTATAAATTGTCAAGTATTTATTATTATTACTACTAAATAAAAATCGTCAAAAAGCGGGCGGCTCCCCACTTTTTCTGGAAAAGCCGCCCGCTGTATCTGTGTTTCTATGATTTTTATGCGAAATGGAAACGGAAGGTATAGCTATATCTGCCTTTGCATACGCGGTATTCCGGATGAATGTTCTTCGTCCAGCCGGTATCTCCGCCAAGACCTGCATGCGCTGCATCCAGCATCAGCCAGGTGCCGGTGGTCTCTTTTGGAAGATCCTCTTCATACGCTGCTTTCCGGTACTCCTCCATGGAATACGGCAGGGCACTGAAATGGAAATCATCACCGCCTACTACCTGAACCGTATGTGTTCCATCGGAAAGAACGGCAAATCTCGTATCCTCATGGCCGCCGCACTCACACGGTACGACGAATGGAACATGCTGCTCTGCCACGGTTGATGTGTAAAGACCCATCAGCGCTGCATCTTTTCGGTCTGCATACGTCTCCCACGGTCCTTTTCCATACCAGGTGAGCGTGTCAAACGATGCCGGAAGACGGAAGACTTGTCCGACTCTTGCGATCGTCTCAAGGCCGCTGTGGTTTACTACCTCGTTTTTCAGCTCCATGCCCTCGCTGCCGATGCGGTAAAGCGTATGAGCGGTAAAGAGCACTGCTCCGTCCGGTTCTGCCGCATAGGAAGCCACAGCTTCGAGGAGCACCTGATTTCCTGCGCTGACGGCAGATACGATCTGTACTTCTTTTTTCAGGCGGTCAAGCCCCTCTGCACGCCAGATATCGTCGTAATCGCTCTCGTGAGTTCCCTCGTCAATACCGGTTGCCGCACGGTAGAACTCGTCTTTTCCGCCGGTCATAAAGGAAACACCTTTTGCTTTGTATTCCGTAAATTCACCGGTCTTTTTGTCAAAGATAATCTCAGTCTCCTCACCGGTGATAACAACCTGATCCTCGTTCTCTGTTACGGTCAGCGGTTTTTCCGCAATTGCCTTCTCCTCTGCCAGATAAACACCTGTGGTCACCGGAATCTGACGGCGGTATACTTCTGTTCCAGCCGATGCATAGAAAGTATCATCTGCCAGCTCGATGTAATAATTCACATACGCCTCGCCGTGCAGCTCCTCCGGAAGCTCCGGCATTGGAAGCGGCTCTGTTGCACCTGCCGCAGTATGGAATGCAGGATAGCTGCCCTCCGCGATCTTTTCACCGTTCTGTACGATCTCATAGCGCACCTGCAGATGAGAAAGATCGAGGGTATGGTAGCGGTTTGCCAGTACCCATACCGTCTCGCCGGTATACGGATTCCGTACCTGCTCAATCGTTACCGGAGACTGGCCGTTTCTGACCTCATATGCGCCCGGTTTATAGGACAGATCAGCAAAGACAACGCCGTTCAGGCACATATCCGGAACCGGATCGGTCACGTCCTCGCCGAATGCTCCGCCGTAGCCGTATTTGATGCTTCCGTCCTCTTTGTGGATCGCAATCGCCTTGTCTGCAAAATCCCAGATAAAGCCGCCCTGGAAGCGCGGGTATTTATTGACATAATCCCAGAACTCCTTGAAGTTTCCGTTGCTGTTGCTCTTTGCATACGCATACTCGCACATGATGAACGGACGGAGATCGGAATCGTCTGCCATCACATCTTCGAGCCAGCTCATGGTCGGATACATCGGGCAGATGACATCGGAAATATTTCCCTTCGGGTTGCCGGACTCGTACTGAACGTATCTCGTCTTGTCGTACTCACGGATCCATCCGTGCATGGCAGCGTGGTTTGCACCTGCACCGGACTCATTGCCGAGAGACCACAGAACGATCGACGGATGGTTTTTGTCGCGCAGTACCATGCGGGTTGCTCTCTCCAGATAAGCGGCTGCCCACTCTGCGGATGCACTGAGCTGTCCGCCGTAGCCGTGTGTCTCAAGGTTCGTCTCATCGACAAGGTAGATACCGAGTTCGTCACACAGATCGTACCATTTGACGGAGTTCGGATAATGGCTGGTACGGACAGCGTTGAAGTTCAGGCGTTTCATCACAGCGATTTCTTTGCGCATCTGCTCCTCGGAAACGGTACGTCCCGTCTCAGCGCAGAAATCGTGGCGGTCCACACCGCGGATCACAAGGCGTCTGCCGTTCAGCGTCAGAACACCGCGGCTGTTGATCTCCACCTGGCGGAAGCCGACTTTGCAGCTCTCGATATCGACGGTTTCATTCTCTTTGTTCTGCAGCTCGACAACGAGGGTGTAGAGTGTCGGAGTCTCTGCAGTCCAGAGTGCCGGGTTCTCTACCGGAGCTGTTACGGTTGCAATAAATTTCGGCATCAGATAAAAGC
>CAVBNJ010000431.1:0-2354 GCA_963596755.1 bacterium | reverse complement strand
GGAACACTTTTTCTTGTTTTTCACTTTTTGTTATGTTTTACTTTACATTTTCTGTTTGAAACAAGGCATTTTCTAATTTTCGATCAAAACCGCGCGGATCGGGCCGCCGTACTGATGCTTCTTTTTGATCGGCGCTGCCACGAGAAAATAATGACCCGAGGTCACTTTCTCCAGATTCAGATTTTCGACAATTACCGTGCCTTTTTTCAATAACTGCTGATGAACATCGTCTCCCGATGTCTCATTTCCGACCGTTTCCTGCTCCACGCCGAGCAGCACCAGTTTTTTCTCCGCCAGGTAATCTGCCCCGTCCTGCGTGATCTGTGCATCGCCGCGGATCAGGAGGCGTTCACAGTCTTCTTCCATGACCTCCTCGAGCACTTCTCTTGTCACCTGGCCCTCAAGCTCCGCCACCTGGCAGATGCCAAGCGACCGGTCGAGCGTCGTCTGCGCCGTTCCTTCCTCTGTCATCAGATGACGCGGCGCGTCCATCGCGGAAAACTGCTCTCCGGAAATGTCATATAATTTCATAATTTACCTATCCTCAAACCGGGAAACTCCCGTCTTTCTTTTTTCCAATATTTGCCGATCCTGCCAGATGCTTCCGGCAGCCAAACCTTGTTTAGTATAGCGTATTTTCGGGCGCTTTACAAGGCTCATTCGTCAAAAAACAGGCATTTCTTTTCGAATCGGATCTACGGGATCAGACGGTGGATGTCTCTTGGGAACAGCGATGCGTTCCGCACATTTTCAAAGCCTAAAAGCCGCGCCGTAAACCGCTCGAGTCCAAGGCCGAGTCCGCCGTGCGGAGGCATTCCGCAGCGGTGCATCATCAGGTAGCTTTCAAAGGATTCCACATGCATGCCGCGGCTTTCCAGTTTTTTCACCTGCTCCCGGTAATTGTGGATGCGCTGGCCGCCGGTCGTTACTTCCAGACCGCGAAACAGCAGGTCAAAGCTTTCTGTCTCTGCCGGATTTTCTCTGCTGTCCATCGCATAGAACGGGCGCTTGGCACTTGGATAATGTGTTACAAACACGAAGTCACTGCCCGTCGTTTTCTTCACATACTCACACAGCAGTTTCTCCTCCTCCGGCTCAAAGTCCAGCTTTTCCGAGAATGCCCGGTGATAGACGCGGCTTACGAGTTCTTTCGCCTCCGCAAACCGGATTTTCGGGATCTCCTTGATCACCGGCACTTCGGCTTTTAAAAGAGAGAGCTCCTCCGCACATGTCTCCTGCAGCCGTGCAAATGTGTACCGCAGCATTTCCTGCTCCATCGCCATGATGTCTTCGAAATTTTCAATATAACCCATTTCGAAGTCAACGCTCGTATACTCATTCAGGTGGCGCGCCGTGTCGTGCTTCTCTGCCCGGAAGACCGGTGCAATCTCATAGACACGCTCGAAGACGCCGACCATCATCTGTTTGTAAAACTGCGGGCTCTGCGCCAGATAGGCCTGCTCGCCGAAATACGACAGGGAAAAAATATTAGCACCGCCCTCGGCTCCTGCCGCTACAAGCTTCGGCGTGTGGATCTCCGTGAAGTTCTGTCCGTCCAGGAATTCACGGAACGCCTGGCAGATCTTTGCCTGGATCTGGAAAATTGCACGCTCCTTTTCATTTCGCAGCGTGATCGGACGGTAGTCCAGAAGATTCTCGATGGAAGTATTGACGCGTTTCTGATTGATGACAACCGGCGGTACTTCTTCCGGCTCGGAGAGGATTTCCACTTCCAGAAGATGCAGGTCGTATCCGCTTCTGGAACGCTCCTCGCGGATCACCTCTGCCGTGAAGCGGACACACATTTCCTCTTTCAGTTCTTCCAGTGCAAAGCGGGAATATGCCGTTTCATACACGCACTGTACAATCTGCCGTTTCGTCCGGATCAGCACAAATGCGAACGAGCTCATTTTCCGGATTTTGTAGATGCTTCCGTGCAGCTGCACGACTTCACCGATATGCTCCCCTAACTGCTCTGCCTCGAGTTCCTCTGTTTTTCTTACGTTTACGGTATTCATTTCTGTATTCATGGTCTTTTCTGCCTTTCCTGTTTTATATTTTTCTTCTTTATCGCTGCAAAATCAGCAGAAAATCCATATGGACATAATCTGTATGTCCCATGCGATCACAACCCTTCTCTGTCGTAAATTTTTCAGATCATAAAGTCATTCCCGCATGGATAGAAAAAAACGGCAAAGAAAAACCACACGGGGTATTTCTTTTTTCCCAGTGTGGTTTCCCTTTGCCTTATCTTCCACACAGGTACAACACGAAGAGCGCCTGTACCTGTGAAGTAATCTTCACTTTGATACAAGCGCTATCAATCGTCGTCCCTGTGCATCTGTACGCTGTGC
>CAVBNJ010000430.1:0-2356 GCA_963596755.1 bacterium | reverse complement strand
CTGCGCGATTCTCTGTACCGTCTGCCGCAACTTCTCGGACCGCCGGCTCGAAAAGCATGCGCTGCCGAACGACCTCGACTTCTATATGCAGATGGATCACATCGATCCGGAAACCGGAAAGGCGATCCCGTATCAGAAAAAGAAAATCGACCACACCGAGGTCTTTCATCTTCCAGGCTACCGGCTGCGCAAGGCAATCTCCAAACTTGCAAATGAAGAAATGCCGCTTGATGCACCGTATCAGTCGACCGACAAACAGGAAGAAGAAAAGACGGATGACGCTTCGGATTCCACCAAAAAATAAGAAAATATGGTTTTATTGAAAAAAGCCCGCTGTGCAGAAAAACAAAATCTGCACAGCGGGCTTTTGCTGTTTTCTATTTTTTCAGTTCTCCTATTTCTCGATGACAAGAGTGCTTAAGGTCTCTGCCGGGAGATCCACACGCATGATCTGGCCGTCCACGCGCAGGAAGCAGCCGGAATCCTCTTTCGTGCGGTTCAGCAGAATCACAACGTAGCTTCCGTCCGGATTGACTGCTGCTGTCACATCAAGGTTTGCACCGTATTTACTCCAGCCGATGCGTTTTGCACCCGGAGCGATATATTTGGAGATGTGGCCGATGTAGTGGTACATGATCGGTTTGCGGTAATGGAACTCATCATCTACAATGAGGCCGGAAGTGAATCCCATCGGTACGTGGCGCGGGCCGCCGTCCTTATCTACCAGGAAGTTCCAGTCGATCCAGCGGTTCATGCCGGCGTTCAGGTTTCCGATCATATCGTGCGCATAGTCTGCGGCGTCGAGGTAATCCACATACTCCGGTGTCTGGAAGGAAACCGGTCCGAAATCACCGCCGAAGCCGATTCTGCCCGGCATATGAAGGGCACAGCACTCGGAAAGCATGAAGGTTTTATCCGGGTATTTCTGTTTCATCAACTCAACAGCCTCGAAGTGATCGCCGGAATACCAGTGGAACGCAATTCCTGCTACCATGTCCATCGTCTCGTCATCGAGAACGGTCAGGACATGCTCGATCATACGCTCTTTGTTGTGATCCCAGATAAAGATGCCGATCTTGTCGGTCAGGCCTGCTTTTTTCATCTCCGGATACAGGTAATCTTTCAGATAGGTTTTGGACTCTTCCGGGGTCCATACGCAGCTGTCCCAGCTGGTAGCCGCTACGGTCTCGTTCTGCAGGCTCAGCATCGTCACCGGGATTCCCTCATCCAGGTATGCCTGCAGATATTTTACCACGTATTTTGCCCAGCTTCCGTAATACTCCGGTTTCAGGCTGCCGCCGTGATTTCTCTGCGGAATCTCTTCCGGAACCGGCATTCCCATGGCACCGTAAACGGCTGCATCGTTTTTGTTGATCTTCGGTGCAGTCTTCCACTGATACGGCGGAGACCACGGGCTCATCAGAACGCTGATCGGCTCTGCGGAGATTTCGATGGCTTTTTTCAGCATCGGAAGGACGTATTTGCGGTCACGGTCGATGGAGAAGGTTGCCAGATCCGGGTCTGCGATCGGGTCTGCAACGGCCTGATATTCTTCCAGGGAATAATCACAGCTGTCGATCGGCACGCGGACAAATCTTGCATGAAGGCCGTCCGGTCCGAAGATATCCTGCAGCGCCTGGTTCTGTGTCTCCTCATCCATTCTGGAAAGCAGATAGGCACTGCTCTCGGTCATTGCGCCGCCGAAGCCCTCGATGGTCTGAAATTCAAACTCCGGATAGAGGTTGATGACATTCGACTCAATCATTTTTACGCTCTTGGACTCATCTTCCGGTGCGAGCGCTTTTTCCCAGGTTTTTGCTTCCCCTTTTACATGATACGTTGTAATCTGTTTTGCTTTCATTTTTTCACACTCCAGTTTTCACATGTTTTGCGGTGCGTTCCCCGCCCCGCTGTTTCATGCTTCTACTATACCATGCTCTTTTTTCATTGTTTAGTGCTTTTTCCGGCTGAAAATTAGGGCATTTCCGCTTTTCTTACCCGTACCCAGGATTCGTTGGGCCGATTTCCCTTTTCTTTTTCATATCGTTTCTGCATCTCCTTCATGCTGCAGCCGTACCGCTCCTTGAAAAGACGCGATACGGATTTGTAATTCTCACAGCCGTGAAGCGGCAGAAGCTCCATGATCCGCACCTTCGAATGCTGCAGATCGCGGCAGATCCGGTCGAGGCGGATTTCATACAGATACTGATACACCGTCAGCCCGAGATACCGTTTCAGGAGCTTTGACAGATAGTTCGGCGTGTAGCCAAAGTGCTCCGCGACGTGCGCCACCGTCAGCTTTTCGGCGTAATGCTCTTCGATATACCGCATGACCTCGCGGATCTGCTGCACCGCT
>CAVBNJ010000429.1:0-2374 GCA_963596755.1 bacterium | reverse complement strand
GTCAGGCAGTTCCACCGGCACACGGCGGTCGAAACGGCCCGGACGGAGAAGTGCCGGGTCCAGAGAATCCGGACGGTTTGTTGCTGCCAGGATGACAACGCCTTTCTTGCCGTCGAATCCATCCATCTCGGCAAGCAGCTGGTTCAGGGTCTGCTCACGCTCATCGTTTCCGGAGAATCCGCCGCCGTCACGTTTTTTGCCGACGGTATCGATCTCATCGATGAAGACGATACACGGTGCTTTTTCATTTGCCTGCTGGAACAGGTCACGCACCTTTGCGGCTCCCATGCCGACGAACATCTCGACGAACTCGGAACCGGAGATGGAGAAGAACGGAACGTTTGCCTCACCGGCTACGGCTTTTGCAAGCAGGGTTTTACCGGTTCCAGGAGGGCCGACAAGCAGCGCTCCTTTCGGCATCTTCGCACCGATTTCTTCGTATTTTTTCGGGTTATGCAGGAAATCGACAATCTCCTGCAGGATTTCTTTTGCCTCGTCCTCTCCTGCGACATCTGCAAATTTAATGCCGGTTTCGGACTGTACGTAAACCTTGGCGTTGCTCTTTCCAAAACTCATTGTATTTCCCATGCCGCCCATCATTTTGGTCGTCATGCGTTTCATCAGCCACTGTCCGAGTGCTACCATCACAACGATCGGCAGTACCCAGGTCAGCAAAAATTCCATGATCGGCGACATCTGCTCGATAATCGGCGTTCCGAATTCGGTAATGCCTGCCTCATATAAACGATCGACCAGCTTGTAATCGTTCATCACACCCGTCTTGTAATAATTTGCCGGGCTTGATTTATCGCTGAAAATAATCTCGCTTGACTGGATCTGCACTTCACTGACTTCGTTGTTGTCTACCATCTGCAAAAATTTTCCGTAGTCAACTTCTGTTACTTTTGGTTCGAGAAGTCTCGGAAACAGCAGAAGGTTTAACAGCAGAATGACGGCCAGTGCAATGACGTAATAAAAAATCATGGGTTTTTTCGGTTTCTGCACCTGCTTCATCTGTATCCCCTCCTGTTTCTTTTTTTATTTCTTTTTTAGTAGCATAAACTTTTCTTTCGCTAAAATCAATCAAATTCTGACATTTCATGAAACTTTTATACTTTTCTGTTTTGTTTTATCTTTTGAAATTCGATGTTTTTCCCGGAAGTCTCTTGCCGTTTTGGCGGATTTCGGCTATACTTGCGAAAGGCTGAAATATAAAACCCTTTTTTGAGATTCTGCCCGGAAAAGCGGAAACTCATTCTATTATAGAAACAGAAATGAAAACGGAGGCAGAATGGATGGGACGCAGATTTACGTATGTGGTTACGCCAGAAGAAGAACGAGAAGAGCTGACGGTGGAATGGTTTCTCCGCCGTCATGGGTATTCGCGTCATATTATCACGGGATTAAAGCGCACGGAAGACGGGATTTTCCGGAACGGCGTCCGCGCCTGGACGAGTCAGGCGGTGCATGCGGGGGATGTCATAGAAACGCATCTTGTTGAGACCGAACCGTCCGACGGGATTCTGCCGCGGCCGGTTCCGTTTTCGGTTGTGTATGAGGATGAGGATATTCTTGTTGTGGATAAACCGTCCGACACGCCGATTCATCCTTCGATCGGAAATTATGAAAATACGCTGGCGAACGGGATTGCGTGGTATTTCGCACAGAAAGGCGAACCCTTTGTCTACCGCTGCATCAACCGCCTCGACCGCGATACCACGGGACTTATTGTGCTCGCCAAGCACGCTTTAAGTGCTGCCGTTCTCTCGCAGGCGATGCGCTCCCGCGAAATCCACCGTACCTACCAGGCTTTTGCCCTTGGATGGACCAACGAATCCGGCATCATCGCCGCCCCGATCGCCCGCCTCGACGGCTCCCTCATCCAGCGGACTGTCGACTTTACCTTCGGCGAACGCTCCGTCACGCATTACCGCACCCTCGCTCACTATTCCGACTTCTCCCACCTCGAACTCAACCTCGAAACCGGCCGCACCCATCAGATCCGCGTCCACATGAGCTACATCGGCCACCCGCTGCTCGGCGACACCCTCTACAATGAGACTCCAGGCACTTTTCCACGCCAGGCGCTTCATTCTGCATCACTTTCTTTTGTCCATCCGATCACCGGAGAAAACCTGACCTTCCATGCACCGCTGCCGGAAGATATGCAAAGCCTGCTGGCATAAATAACCCCCGTGAGTTGCCGCTCACGGGGGCTTTGTCGTCCCTGATGGAACTATCATGTCTTTTTTGCCTACTGGCATTATATCTTATACTGAATTTAATTTCAATATTCAATTTTATACGGTTCTGATTCTTGGCACTTCATCGATATGGAGGTATTTGCTGATGCACTTCACAATCACATCATGAT
>CAVBNJ010000428.1:0-2380 GCA_963596755.1 bacterium | reverse complement strand
ACGACTGCTCCGCCTGCTAGAATGCAGGCAGAACAGTCATCTGATCTTTTTATTCACTCTTTATGAAACAACTTTTCCAACGATCAAACAGATCACAACCGTAATCACCATATCCGGCAGGGTGTTTCCCAGCGGCATGTCGATGTTCATCAGAATTCGATATACGACAAATCCAATCACCCAGATAATCAGATTTGGAATATGTACGGCCAGGCTGCTCTTGTCCCGTTTCAGCAGGAAGAAGTCGGCAATCTGGATTGCGATCATCGGTGCGAATACGGAGCCAATCAGATAGAGAAAATCTGTGATGTTATCCATCGGATATACGATCGCGGCGATGGTTCCGATCACCGTGACAACGATGGCTACATGCTTTCCGTTCCATTTGCTTACGACGGTCTCGCTGGAAATTCCTGCGGAGTAAGCATCCAGGAATGTCGTTGTTACGGTTGAAAATACGATAATCAGAAGGCCCGCAATGCCAAGCCCTGCCTTCAGCATGATCTGCGCGATGTCGTATTCTCCGGTGATAATCGCTGCTCCCATTCCGATCACATACATCCAGCAGCTGACGATTCCATAGACAATCGCACTGACCGCCGTTGCTTTGACCGGTTCTTTTGCTTCTCTTGTGTAATCGCTGATCAGCGGAAGCCACGATAACGGCATCGCAACCGCAAGTTCCACTGCTGCGCCGAATGTCATACTGTCATCCGATGGTGCTCCTGCTCCGCCTCCGGCGAAGATGACCTTGCTCAGAATCAGCGTGAGCAGAAATAATGCAGCCATGGCAACCGTGTTGATTTTGCCAAGATTTGTGATTCCGATCACAATCCAGAGAATAATCAGGGCACCGATTACAAGACACCAGATCCATCTGCCCGTATGCATCACGCCGTCTGCGGCAAGGGCTCCGTCGTAGATCATAATGGCGGTCCAGCCGACGAGCTGCAAGACATTCAGAACGGCAAACAGGATGCTTCCCTTCTGTCCAAAACTCATTTTTACGGTTTCCATGGCACTTTTTCTGACCTTGCCGCCGATCACGCCTGCCAGAAACAGCATCAGACAGCCGATCAGATGGCCGACCAGAATGGCTGCCAGACCTTTTCCCATGCCAAGCGGCGCAAGATAAGTTCCGGTCAGGATTTCGGCGATCGAGACACCGGCACCAAACCAGATCAGGCCATTCTCGAACAGGCCGGTTCGTTTTTCATTCATGTTGTTGGTTCCTCTCTTTTTCTTATATTTTCATACCAGGAACCATTTTAACACAAAATCCGACTATATGCTCATCTGATTTCCAATCTTTTTCATATGTCTCCAATACACACCAAACAGCGCCGCACCCGTGAAAATCCAGGAAGCGATGTATACGTTCATCAGCATCTCATAGGTAGGCACGAGCCGGAAAATGGTGACGAGCCAGATGGCACGAAAGACCACCGTGCCGAGGATGGTGATGATGGATGGTTCCAGCGAAACGCCCATACCGCGGAGGGCTGCACTTTCAACTTCGTACGTTGCCGTAAGTCCTTCGAGAGAACAGACGTGATGCATACGAATCAGGCCGTAGACGGCAACGGCTGCGCTCGTGGTGTAAATGCCGACAAAGAAATCATCCCAGATCATGAAGATAATCGAAAGGATTTCTGTAAATCCAAAGCCGAACAGCATGCAGTACCAGAAGACTTTTTTACATCGTTTCAGATTGCCGGCACCGAAATTCTGACTGGTAAACGTAACGGCGGCCTGCGCGAAGGCGGCTGCAATATCGTATGTAAAGTATTCAAAATTCAGTGCAAGCGAAGAACCGGCAATGGCATTTTCTCCGAATGAGTTGATGCCGCTCTGGATAAACACATTAGAGACCGAGAAAATAGCCCCCTGAATACCGGCTGGAACACCGATCACCAGAATTCGTTTCAGATCATTTTTTTCGATGTGCATGCGTCCAAAGCGGAACTGAAATTCATCGTTTCTGCGATACAGATGAATGATTACCAGAGATGCGCTTAAAATGTTCGATATCAGCGTCGCAACGGCAACACCGACCACACCTAAGTGGAAGCAGATCACGAGAAATAAATTCAAAATGACGTTGACCACACCGGAAATCAGCAGGTAATACATCGGTTTTCTCGTATCTCCGTAGCTTCGCAGAATGGCAGATCCGAAATTGTAGATGACCATAAACGGAAGACTTAAGAAGTAAATCCGGATATAGAGCAGTGCCTCATCGAGTACGCTGGATGGTGTCCCGGAGAGTTCCAGAACCAGTCTTGCCGATGCCATGCCAAGCACCGTCAGGAGCACTCCAAGCAGAAGGGCAAAGGTCAGAATCGTGTGAACCATGACATTGATCCGGTCGCGCTTATTC
>CAVBNJ010000427.1:0-2392 GCA_963596755.1 bacterium | reverse complement strand
CATTTTTCTCTGCCTGGCCGGGCTTTATACTCTGTCACAGTTCATCTGGAACATTCATGTGGAGGGAAATTACGCGAACAGCACACAGACGATCCTGAACAGTCTTGACGCGGCCGGTATTCATCATGGAATCTGGAAAAAACGTGTGGACTGCAGCCGCACCGCATCATATCTGCGGGAGCAGTTTCCCAATCTGACCTGGGTATCCGCCAAAATAGAAGGAACACAGCTTGTCCTTGCGGTAAAAGAAAACGTAGACGGCTATGTGATTGAGGAAAAAGCAGACGATCCGCAGAATCTTGTGGCAAAAAAAGAAGGAACCATTGTGCGCATCATTACACGGAACGGCATTCCGCAGGTGCTTCCAGGTGATACGTGTCAGGCGGGAGATATTCTTGTGAAGGGCGAAATTCCGCTGGTGAATGACAGCGGGGAAACGTACGATTATTCTTATGTTCATGCGGATGCAGATATTGATCTCGAGACGACGTGGTACTATTACGATACCTTTCCGCTTTCCCATACGGTACGGACGTATCAGAAGGCAGAGAGAAAAACGCCGGTATTTCAGATTTCGTCCTACCGATTGTTTCTGAGAAATTTGCTGCCGGAGAATTTTGCGGAGAGTCTGCGGAGCATGACCGGAGGGACAGATCAGAAAACAGAAAAGAGGGAAAACGGAGCGGACGAGGAAGTATCGCTTCAGCAGCTCTATCTGACCGAAAACTTTGCCCTTCCGTTTTATTTCGGCTACAGTCAGAAATTTCCTTTTGAGGTTCAGAAGAAAACCTACACCGAACGCGAGGCAAAAGAAAAAGCCTCGCAGAATTTTCAGAAATTCCGCAAAAATTTATCGGAAAAAGGACTTCAAATATCGGAGAATCATGTTACAATAGAACTTAACGATACGTCATGTATCACAAAAGGGACACTTCGCGTGATAGAACGGGCCGTAGAAGCACAGCCCTGCGAAATGCAGAAGGTGTCGGATGGAAAGGAATCAATGGTAGATGAACAGCAATAACAACATGATAGAACTGCAGATGGAACTGCCCATCGAACATGAAAAGAAAGTATTCGGCCAGTTTGATGAACACATTAAAATTCTGGAGAGATCCCTGGCAGTCACGCTGATTTCCAGAGACGGTGTTTTGAAAATTGTAGGCCCGGCATCGAATGCAGCCCGCGCGAAAGAGTGTCTGACACAGCTTCTGGAGCTTTCCCGCCGCGGAAACGATATTACAACACAGAACGTCAACTATGCGATTTCACTTGTCATGGAGGACAGCGGAAGCAGCCTTGCGGAAATTGACAGCGACTGCATCTGCCACACCGTTGCGGGCCGTCCGGTCAAGCCGAAAACGCTCGGACAGAAAGCATACGTTGATGCGATCCGGGAAAAAATGATCGTCTTCGGCGTCGGCCCTGCCGGAACTGGAAAAACGTATCTTGCGATGGCAATGGCGATTACCGCGTTCCGAAACGACGAAGTGGGACGTATTATTCTGACGCGTCCGGCGATTGAGGCGGGTGAAAAACTCGGCTTCCTGCCGGGAGACCTGCAGAGCAAAATTGACCCGTATCTGCGTCCGCTCTACGACGCACTGTATCAGATCATGGGTGCCGAGAGTTTCCAGAAGAACATGGAAAAAGGCCTGATCGAGGTTGCGCCGCTCGCGTACATGCGAGGCCGTACCCTTGACAACGCCTTTATTATTCTCGATGAGGCACAGAACACGACACCGGCGCAGATGAAAATGTTCCTGACCCGCATCGGTTTTGGCTCCAAGGTTATCGTAACCGGAGATGCTTCTCAGAAGGACCTCCCGTCCGGCACGCGCTCCGGTCTTGATGTGGCGATGCAGGTACTGAAAAAAGTGGACGGAATTTCATTCTGCGAGCTGACGAGCAAAGACGTCGTCCGTCATCCGCTGGTGCAGAAGATTGTACAGGCTTACGATGAATATGAGAAGAAAGCAAAGCCGGAAAATCATAACGGCAGAGCAAAAAGTACGACGAGAAAACGGAGGGAAAGCAAATGACACTGACGTTTGAAAATGAACAGGATTTTGACCTTGGATTTGACCCGGAGGAAGTTGCGGCAGCAGTCATCAACGGTGTGCTGGATCAGGAAGCGTGCCCGTATGAGGCAGAAGTGGAACTGATTCTGACCGATCCGGAAAATATCCGCACGATGAACCGTGAGCACAGAAATATTGACCGTGAGACGGACGTGCTTTCTTTCCCGATGGTGGACTATCCTTCTCCGGCTTCTTTCGATTTTCTGGAGACGGAAGAAGGGGATGACTGCTTCAATCCGGACAGCGGCGAGCTGATGCTCGGTGATATCGTAATTTCGGTTGCCCGCGCAAGAGCACAGGCAGAGGAGTAC
>CAVBNJ010000426.1:0-2404 GCA_963596755.1 bacterium | reverse complement strand
CAACGTAACGCTGTGGCTGGCACCTGGTATGAACATTCACAGAAATCCGCTCTGCGGAAGAAACTTCGAGTATTATTCCGAGGATCCGCTGCTTGCCGGAATGATGGCTGGTGCTATGACACTCGGTGTACAGAAAGTGCCGGGCTGCGGAACTACGATCAAACACTTCGCATGCAACAACCAGGAGGACAACCGTATGGGTTCCGATTCCATCCTGTCCGAGCGTGCACTGCGTGAGATCTATCTGAAAGGCTTCGAGATCGCAGTCAAAGATGCACAGCCGATGTCCATCATGACATCCTACAACCTGATCAACGGCGTACACGCTGCAAACTGCTACGATACCTGCACCAAAGCAGCAAGAGATGAGTGGGGATTTGCAGGTGCGATCATGACAGACTGGACGACGACCAACGTACAGATCCAGGGCGAGTGCACCGCAGCAGGCTGCATGAGAGCCGGAAACGACATGGTAATGCCGGGTCTGCCGGAGGATCATGAGAACATCAAGAAAGAGCTTGCCGACGGAACACTGACCATGGCCGAGCTGAAACGCTGCATCTACAATACCGTAAACATTATCCTGCAGTCCAACATGTATGAGGGCGCAGTCAGCTACCTTGACCAGTTCGATGATCTGGATACCTACATTACCGTAAAATAAGCAAAAAAGCATGATGTGATACAACATCTTATGGGGAAATACAAAGATCAGGGTTTGAAATTGACAGAATTTCCGGTGCGTGAGACATTGGGGGGACCCTGACAAACAGAAAAAAGTGCCATTCGCGGATGGGGGTCTGCGGATCGGCACTTTTTTCTTATCCGGATGGGAAGGCGGGCCAGAGTCCGTGTTCACACATATTGCAGAAAACACGCGCATACACTGGCAATAAGGCAGAAAAAGGGGGCGCGGGCGAATGGGAGAACGGGAGGAAAGTGCATACATCCGCTTTTTTGCCCTCTGGTTCGCGGCGGGCATGGTCATCGGTGTTCTGCTGCTGAGTGCGGCGTCCCATACGGGGATGAAAGAGGGAAATACTGTCCGTCTGTTTCAGGCGGAGGCATTCCTCGGCAGAAAGACATCCGCGAAAGCCTGCTTTTCTTATTTGATGAAAGTTCGGATGGCACCTGCTTTTGCGGGACTCCTGTTCGGCCTGACGGCAATCGGCGCGTACTTTGCCGCAGCGGCTGTCCTGGCGTACGGTTTTCTGTGCGGCGTTTTTCTGGCCGCCGCTTATCTTCAGAACGGGATGGCGGGTCTCTTGTTCTTTTTCCTCGCTCTCTTTCCGCAGATTTTCCTCTATCTTGCCGCCCTGTTTTTGATGGCCGCCGCATGCAGCCAGATGGCGGAGACGAACCATCTCGCCGGCGGCATGCAGAAAAAAGAGTATTTCCGCTTCGGAACGCGCTACTTTTTCGCGCTGATTCTGCTCCTCTGGGGGATTCTGCTGGAAAGCTACGTCAACCCGTGGTTTCTTTCCAAAATCCTGTAGGAATGGCCGGAAAAGGGAATTGCATTTTCAAAAAAACGTGTATATAATAGAAAAGCACTTATCGTGCAGGGAGAGAAAAAGAACAAAAGGAAAAGAGTTATGCAGGAAACGATACAGTCGTTTATGGACTATCTACAGACAGAAAAGAAAGCTTCGAAAAATACAGAAGTTTCCTACCAGCGCGATTTGCGGAAGCTGGTTCTTTTTTTACAGGAACACGGAGTTGAAAAGCCGGAACAGATCAATGCAACGGTTTTGAATTCCTACATATTATATCTGGAGCGGGAACAGTTCTCGCCGGCAACAATTTCCCGCAGCATTGCATCGATCCACGCTTTCTGCCAGTTCGCATGCCGCGAGGGAAAAATGGCATCTGACCCGTCGAAGGTGCTGCAGCCGCCGAAAGTAGAACGGAAGATGCCGGAGATCCTCTCAATTGCAGAAGTAGATCTGCTGCTGCGCCAGCCGAAAACGGACACGCCGAAAGGCATCCGTGACAAGGCAATGCTGGAGACACTCTATGCGACCGGCATCCGTGTCAGCGAACTGATCCACCTGAAAATCCAGGACATCAACCTGATGATGGGCTACATCACCTGCCGTGACGAGCAGGAGCGGATTGTTCCGTTCGGCGGACCGGCGAAGAAAGCGCTCGAGCAGTATCTGAACGGCGCGCGCGCCGCCCTGATGCACGGGCAGGAGAGCGATATCCTCTTCGTGAACTGCTCCGGCGGACCGATGAGCCGCCAGGGATTCTGGAAGATCTTAAAGAGCTACGCGAAATCTGCAGGAATTGCGGCAGACATTACCCCGCATACGCTGCGCCATTCCTTTGCAACACACCTGCTGCAGAACGGAGCGGACTTAAAGAGCGTTCAGGAGATGATGGGGCACGCTGATATCTCGAC
>CAVBNJ010000425.1:0-2404 GCA_963596755.1 bacterium | reverse complement strand
GCAGAATCACATACCGTCCCACATCGCCTTTCCGGATCTGCAGATGGTACTGCAGCCCTTCTTCTCCTGAATAATTCTGCATATGCAAAAACCTCCTTTAACTTTTCCTTTGTGAAGGTGAGTATCTTTTATTGTACCACATTCCAGTATAATTACAAGGCTTGACAAATCTCACTTTGTTCTGTCATTGCCATTTTGCTTTTCAGATGCTACAATAGGCACAGAAGCCAATATCATTACCTTTATCTTTACAAGGAGGGATTTTATGAGTTCCTATGTGATCAGCTGCTGCTCCACCGCAGATCTTACCGAAGAACATTTCTCCAGCCGGGAAATATCATACATCTGTTTTCATTACAAACTGAACGATACCGAATACGCGGACGATCTTGGAAAGTCCATGCCGTTCGACCAGTTCTATGCCGCAATGGCCGCCGGCGCATCCACGAAAACGTCGCAGGTCAACGCCGATGAATTCGAAGCCTATTTTGAAAAATTCCTGCAGACGGGCAAAGATATTCTCCACGTCTGCCTCTCCTCCGGCATCTCCGGTGTATTGAATTCCGCGATGATTGCAAAAGCAGACCTCGAAGAGCGCTACCCGGACCGGAAAATTCTCGTTGTGGATTCTCTCGGTGCTTCTTCCGGCTGCGGTCTTCTGATGGACCGCCTTGCTGACCTGCGCGATGAAGGAAAGCCACTGGAAGAAGTATACGATTTCGCCATGAAAAACCGTCTCAAAGTCCATCACTGGTTCTTCTCCACCGATCTCACCTTCTACGTCCGCGGCGGCCGGATCTCCAAAGCCTCCGGGGCAATCGGCGGACTGCTCGGCATCTGCCCGCTGCTCAACATGGACAGCGAAGGGCGGCTGATTCCGCGCTTTAAAATCCGTACGAAGAAAAAAGTCATCAAAAAAATCGTCGATCAGATGGAAGAAAACGCCGAGGGCGGCCTCGCCTACTCCGGCAAATGCTACATTTCTCAGTCCGCCTGCCCGGAAGATGCGCAGGCTGTCGCCGATCTCGTTGAAAAACGGTTCCCGCAGCTGAATGGGAAAGTGGAAATCAACTCCATCGGAACCACCATCGGCAGCCACACGGGTCCTGGAACCGTGGCGCTGTTTTTCTGGGGGAAAGAGCGTGCGGATTAATCCCCCCAAAAAATTCCAAGTGTCAAAAAGGCTCTGTCCACTGCAGACAGAGCCTTTTACCATTTACTTTTCTGTATTTTTCTGATTTCTCCACCATCTGCGCACCAGCGCAAATGCCAGATATCCGATTGCTGCACCAAGCGTATTGGTTACGACATCGTCGAGCTGGCAGTAGCCGCGCTCCGTCAGAAGCTGTACCGTTTCCAGCATCATACTTGTCGCAAATGCCGCATACACGCAGCACCACCATCTCCGAAGGAACGGCACCGCCGCCGGAAGCAATGCACCGAACGGCAGAAACAGAAGAATATTTTCCACAAAATACCGGTCCGGCAGTCTCTGGTTTCCCCAGGTTTCGAACAGTTTCAGATCCACACCGGTTCTGGACCCCGGCTCCCTTGACAGCAAGGTAATGGAAATCATCATCACAAGATAGACGGCCACCAGAAACCAGGCCAGCAGCTGACTGCCATGCAGCGCACGGTACTGTTCCAGCCGTTTTCGTTTCTTCTGCAGCTGCTGGTTCTTCCACGCCGCCGCAACCGTCACAAAGCCAAGACCGACAGCAACTGCGTGCGGCAGATACTGGAATGTATCCAAGATATCCTGTTCAATCATTGTCATATAAAGCGGTATTGCCATTTCCATCACCTTCCATACTTGCGCGGCAGATCCGAAACGCCTGCCAGATAATCGAGACTGCAGTCATACAGCTTTGCCAGCGTAATCAGCGAATCGAGCGGTATCTCCCGGATTCCTTTCTCATATCGGTTATAGGTATCCGGATGACTGAAAATCTTTCTCGCCGCCTGTGACATAGAGTAACCACGTTTCAGACGAAGTTCTTTCAGCCGGATCAGCATCTTTTCCCGCTCCGGCGTCTCCTCTATTTTTCTGTGCATGGATCTCCTTCTTTTTTCTGCTCCGCCGTCTTTTCCGCCTCCGGCACATATCCCGGATTGTCATCGTATCCCTCCAGGAAATTGTGGCGGATGCCGTGCTGCTTGTAGCCGACTACAGTGTCAATATTGACATTTTCCACGCTGCGGAAAATATTGCTTTCGACAAACGGATTCACCTTTTTCAGGTTTTTGATCAGTTCCTTGATCTCCACACGTTTCGAACGGTTCTCTTCGTTGTTGCACGTCGTACACGTATCGGTGAACTTACATGCACACTGGATGAAGTGCAGACCGTTGTAATCTCTCCATGCCTTAATATCGTCCTCACGCACCAGATACAGCGGACGGA
>CAVBNJ010000424.1:0-2411 GCA_963596755.1 bacterium | reverse complement strand
CTGATGAACCGCTGCAGATAGATTCACGTTTAGAACATCCGCTGTTGGGCATTTCCATCATGATAACCGGAGGCAGTATCTGATCTTTCTCCATTTGCACAAACTGTGTCTGCAAAGCAGCATGTCTGTACAGCATTTCCGGATCGGAAGCCACTTCTGGCGGACATAGATAAAGCGTATTTTCATCAAGAATCGTATCAATTTGAAGTACATCCACACGACTGATAAAACGATTGGTATCGTAGTCATTTTTTATGCTGCAGGGATACGTTTCCTGCAGTTTTTCAAGTAAAGTCTGTAAGGTGATCATAAGCATCTCACTGTGTATGGATACCGATTTTGCCATTCGACATTTGTTGAAAATAAAGAAAACAGGATAGCAGATTTTCAACAGTTGTCGGAAGCTTTCCGGCGGTCTGCATGTTATAATTTTATCAGTGATTATAACGACAGTGTACCATAACAGTACCGTGCACGTCAAAAATATATCAAAACAGCAGGAATATGTGACGTTCCTGAAAAATGAGAACAAAACAGAAGGAAAAACAGAACGACAACTGTTGAATGAAGAAGAACAGAAGGGAGAAAAACATGGCAGTCATTACGATTGACGGCACACGTCTGGAAGTGCCGGAGAATAAAAATGTATTGGAATGTGCGCTGGAAGCCGGAATTTATATTCCGCACCTCTGCCATCATCCGGATCTGCCGGAAAATGGTTCCTGCCGCATGTGTATTGTAGAAGTAGAAGGTCAGGAAGGCGTAACCACATCCTGTACCCTGCGTGCACAGGATGGCATGGTCGTACATACCACAAGCGAGCGTATCAACAAACTCCGTACCCTGGCACTGGAACTGCTGCTTGCCGGACATCCGGAAGATTGTTCCACATGTCCGAAATACGGAAACTGCGAGCTTCAGACATTGATCCAGTACATTGGTGCAAACAATGCGCGTATGCGTACCCGTATCAAAGGTATCAAGATGGAAGAGGGCAACCCGCTGCTCATCCATGACATGAACCGCTGTGTACTGTGTGGCCGCTGCGTACGTGCCTGCAACAAGCTGAGAGGCGTAGGCGTATTACAGTATAACAAAAAAGATCTTGAGGCATATGTAGGAACCTTACATGGCAAATTACTGAAAGACGAAGACTGTCGTTTCTGTACTGCCTGTGCAGAAGTCTGTCCGACCGGTTCTATCCGTGATAAATTGCAGCTTCTGACAACCAACCTGAAAAAAGAAGAAGCACTGGTCCCGTGCCGTACCGCCTGTCCGGCTCATACAGACATCCCACGTTACATCCGTTTTGTAAAAGAGGGCGATTATGATGCAGCCGTAGCGGTTATCCGCGAGAAAGTACCGTTCCCGAACGCACTGGGACATGTCTGCAGCCATGCATGTGAGCTGGAGTGCAAACGCAAAGAAGTCAGCGAGGCAATGTCCATCCGCGACATCAAACGTTATGCCGCAGAGCACGACACCGGCCGTTACTGGAAAGGCAAAGGAAAACAGCTTCCGGATACCGGCAAGAAAGTATGTGTTGTCGGCGGAGGTCCTGCAGGTCTGACCGCTGCATATTACCTCAGAAAACAGGGACACGCCGTTACCGTAAAAGAGGCACTTCCGACCGTTGGTGGTATGATGTCTTATGGAATCCCATCCTACCGACTTCCGCGTGAAATCGTTGCACAGGAAGCAAAAGTGATCGAGGATCAGGGTGTAGTCATTGAGACAAATACAAAAGTGGAAAAACCGGTTGAATTACTGAAAGAGTACGATGCAGTCTTAATGACCATCGGTGCACATAAAGGTGTCCGTCTTCCGATGGAAGGCAGCGAACTTCCGGGAGTTCTGTTAAATATTGATTTCCTGCGCAACGCAAGTCTTGGTCAGGAGACCGGAATGGGCAAACGCATCATCGTCCTTGGTGGTGGAAACGTAGCTTTCGACTGTGCTAGAACCGCAAAACGTCTGGGCGCAGAAGAAATCCATCTGGCCTGTCTGGAAGCAAGAGAAGCCATGACTGCTGATGATGAAGAGATCGAGCAGGCAAAAGAAGAAGGCATTTTCGTACATCCGGCACAGACTTTCGAGCGTATCACAGGAACTGACGCTGTTACAGGTGTTGACTTTATGAACGTAAAATCTTTCACTTTTGATGAGAACCGCAGAGCCATCATCGAGAAAGAGGAAGGCAGCGAGCATCACATCGATGCAGACACTGTTATTTTTGCAACCGGCCAGCGCCCGGATCTGACAGAAGAAGCGGGTCTGACCTTAGGCAGAGCAAACAGCATTGTAGTAAAAGAAAATTCCCTTGCAACTGAGACCGAAGGCGTATTTGCAGCCGGCGACGTTGTATACGGAACAAAATCCGTAATCCTTGCCATTGCATCCGGTCGTGATGC
>CAVBNJ010000423.1:0-2414 GCA_963596755.1 bacterium | reverse complement strand
CGGCTGTACGGTGCGGTAATCAGCAACGGCATAGCCGCCGTCGCTCTTTCCTTTCGGGGTTGCAAGAAACGGCATCAGATGCAGGTAGTTGACGTTGCACTCTTTTAAGTAATCAAGTTTTTTCTCGAGGCCGCTGATGTTGTCTGCGAATGCGTCGATGTACAGCATCATGCCGAGCATTTTCTGGCTCTTATACCAGTTTTTCTGTTTTTCTCTCTTGCGGTCGAGCGCTTTCCATTTTTTGTTCCGCTCTTTGTACCACTGCTCCATGCTTGCGCAGAGTTCTTCAAATCTTCCCTGTCCGTTCGGATACAGCTCGCAGTAGAGCCATTTCAGTTCGTCGTAGTGTTTCTCAAGTCTTCTCTGATATTCCACTGTCATATCGTTCCTTCTCCTCTTTCTTTTTTATCCTGTCACTCTAGTTCTGTCAGCTGCAGAACCCGTGTTAAGTTCCTTACTTTGAAGTATACCGTTGCTGCAATTGTATGTCAACCGTTTACATATCGTATTTTTCAACAAATTTCAGTTCTTCTCTTTGTCCTTTTTTACCATTTTCTGTCTATCGGTTACCGCACTGAAAAAAAAAGACTCCACAGCACCTTTTTCTGTGGAGTCTTTTGCTTTTTTGTCCCGTATCACGCCGAATCACGAACCACGAGACGCACAGGCATGGTCGTCACGTTCGGCACCATCTCACCTTTCCGCCTGCGGTCAATATATTCGATCGACAGTTCTGACATTTCATGGATCGGCTGGTGGATTGTCGTGATCGCAGGCGTTGTGAGCCCGGCGATCACCGTATCGTCAAAACCGACAACTTTGATATCCTCCGGCACACGTTTTCCCATCGCATGGAGACGCTGGAGTACCTGTGCAGCAATGAGATCGCTGCTTGCAAAAATACCGTCCGTCTCTGGATGATCCAGAAGGCCTTTCTCGATATAAGATTCATAGTGCATGGAGCCATAGCTTAAGCGGTCACTTAAAAGCACTTCTCCTTCAATGCCGCGCTCACGGCAGACACGTAAGAAGCCGTCTGCACGCCGGTCTGCCGGCATATCTCTTCCGACGATTCCGCCGAAATGGAGCAGATGGCGGCAGCCGCAGTCTGCAAGGCGGGATGCTGCAAGAGCGCCTCCCTGCTCGTTGTCACACTGGATCGTGATAGCCTCCGTGTTTTCCTCCCGCTCGAAATTGACGATTGGGATTTTGAGATCATGGAATTTTTCAATCTGCACATCACGGCTTGCCATCACGACACCGGTCACACGGTTGGAGATGAACATATCGAGATATTCTGTCTCTTTTTCCGGCTGATCTTTTGAATTGCAGAGCAGAATCTTATAGCCCCGCTTTGCCGCCGCCCCCTCAAGTGCGCTGATCATCTTGCTGAAAAACGGGTGTGAGATATGCGGAACGATCACGCCGATCGTATTGGAATGTGCCTTTGCCAGCGCTCGGGCCAGCTCGTTCGGCTGGTAATTCATTTCCTGCATCGCCTGCGTTACTTTTTTTCTTGTCTCTTCACTGATGTAGCCGCGGTTGTTGATCACACGGGAAACGGTCGTCGCCGTAACGCCGGCGCGCGCCGCTATGTCCTTGATTGTCGCCATGTTTCTCTCCTCGTCATTTTCTAACTGTGTTTTTCACTTTCGCCCATTATAGCACAAAAAATCTGTTTTCGGTGATTTTTTTAAAAAAGAGACCGGCAGTCGCCAATTTCGATGTTCTGGTAAAAATAGGCAAGAATCTCCTCATACGTTTTTCCCTGCTCCGCAAGGTGCTGCGCACCGTTCTGCGACATGCCGACACCGTGGCCGTAGCCGCCGCCGTAAAACGTAAAAGAAACAGCCGTTTCCCCCTCTTTTTCCGGAACCACGGTAAAGCAGGCACTCGGAAGCAGTTTCATCTCGCGGCTTATGGTTCCGTCGTTTTTCTGAATTGGGTAGCCTTTCGCCGAGAGGAACTTCCGGATCTGACACTCTCCGTCGATTTCCATGGATCCTTTTGTGCCCTCAATACGGACCTCTTCTGCCGCACCGCCTTCTGACCGCTGCAGCACTTGAATGCCCGTGACCTCCCCGATTTTCTGATCGGCCGCCCGCTCTGACAGCACCGCCGCAGGAAGTGTCACCTGCCACCGGTACCAGCCGTCCTCTGCTTCAAGGCTTGTGCTGTCCCGTTTTGTGATAAACGATGCAAACGCCTCCTCCGTCTCCGGCTCCTGTTTTTCCTCTCCTACCGTCACGCTTTTCAGATAGTCTGCCGTCTCTGCAGGATTCCATACTTCATCCGTGCTCGTTTTCCCGCAGGACGTCGAGAAAAAATACGCCTGGATCGGTTCGCCGCCGCAGGTGATGATTTTCCCTTCTGTCTCTTCCACAGCTGCATCCGTCTCCGGCTGTGCTTCCATG
>CAVBNJ010000422.1:0-2423 GCA_963596755.1 bacterium | reverse complement strand
AGACTTAAAAGAACATCTGAAAACCCAGTTTCAGGGCTACGAAGAATTTCATCAGGCGGCAAAGGAGCTGCTGAATGAACATGGCTACGATGAAAAAGGCCTTGGCATGATGGAGAAAGCACGCACGTATCTGATGATCAACCTGCAGACCATGACGGATCAGTCTGCCTCACACATTGCCAGCATGCTGATTACCGGAAGCAGCATGGGCATCGTGGAGGCGATCCAGAAATACCGACAGTACGATGACGCAGATCCCAAAATCCGGGAACTGATGGAAAAACTTCGGAAATTTGAAGAACACAACATGGAAAAATTAAAAGACTTCCTATAAGATGGCGTCTCAGATAAGATAGTGTTTCAGAAAAGAAAATACTTCACACCGAGAAACGATCCGGTACCGGCACAAGGCAGTGCCGCGCCGGATTTTAGTCTGTTTTTGATTTCTTTCGTCATTTTACAAACTTTACATAGATTTAACACAAATTTGTTTTTAGATGTGTTATCTTCTAAATGTAGGTTTTTTCTCGAGTAAGACCTGCAAATACATGTTTCTATTGTAAAAAAGAAGAAAAGAAAAAGAAAATTACGTAAAGGGAGAAATTATGGACATTTTTGGAGTGTTATCCTTTGTCGGAGGCCTTGCCATGTTCTTATACGGCATGAGCGCCATGGGCGATGGCCTGACCAAACTTTCCGGCGGTAAACTGGAGTACCTGCTGGAAAAACTGACCTCAAAGCGAATTATGGCAGTTCTTTTGGGTGCCGGCGTTACCGCTGTCATCCAGTCCTCTTCTGCAACTACGGTTATGGTTGTCGGATTCGTAAACTCCGGCATCATGAAACTGAACCAGGCGGTCGGCATCATCATGGGTGCCAACATCGGTACCACCATCACCTCCTGGATTTTGAGCCTTACCGGTATTCAGGGCGACAACTTCTTCATTAAAATGCTGAATCCGTCGTCATTTTCCCCGATCCTTGCGATCATCGGTGTCTTCATGCTGATGATGGCAAAGAGCGATAAAAAGAAAAATATCGGTACCCTGCTGACCGGATTTTCCATTCTGATGTTCGGTATGCACACCATGAGCAGCGCCGTATCGCCGCTCGCAGATGTACCGGAATTTACGGGACTTCTCGTAAAATTCTCCATGCCGGTACTCGGTGTTCTCGCCGGAACCATTCTGACTGCTGTCATCCAGAGTTCCTCTGCTTCTGTTGGTATTCTGCAGGCACTCTGCGCAACCGGTTCCGTTAGCTACGCCGTAGCAATTCCGATCATCATGGGACAGAACATCGGTACGTGTATCACCGCACTGCTCTCCTCCATCGGAACGAGCCGCAATGCACGCCGTACCGCAATGGTTCACCTTTATTTCAACATCATCGGTACCGTTATTTTTCTGGTTCTGTTCTATGGAGCAAATGCTATTGTGCACTTCTCCTTCCTGGATCACGCTGCCAATGCAGCCGGTATCGCAATCGTTCACTCCGGTTTCAACATCTTTGCAACCCTGATCCTGTTCCCGTTTGCGGACGGACTCGTAAAACTTGCAAAGCTGACCATTCCGGACGGACCGGAAGAAAAAGCAGACGAAGCTGTTCAGATGCTCGATGCACGTTTCCTCGACAGCCCGGCATTTGCTCTGCAGCAGTGTAAAGTTGCAGCTGCAAAAATGGCAGAACTGACCGAAACCGGCCTTGTTACTTCCGTTGATCTGATGTCCTCCTACAACGAGGCAGATGCAGAAAACGTAGACATTCTCGAGAAAAAGGTCGATCACTTTGAGGATGCCCTCGGTACTTATCTGGTAAAACTTTCCAGCGAGAAGCTCTCTCCGCAGGACAGCCAGACGCTTTCCATGATCCTTCACTGCATCGGCGATTTCGAACGAATTTCCGATCATACCGTAAACATCATGAAAGCCGCAAGAGAAATGCACGACAAGAACCTGCAGTTCTCCGCTGACGGAGCCGCAGAGCTCGCTGTTTATGGAAAAGCCGTAAAAGATATCGTAAATCTGACCTTCACGGTCTTCAACAATGAGGATGTAAGAAAAGCAAACGAAGTCGAACCTCTCGAGCAGGTTATCGACAGCCTGAACTCCAGCCTGAAAAACCATCACATCGAACGTCTCCAGAATGGAAAATGTACGATCGAACTTGGCTTTATCCTCTCCGACGTCATGACCGATTTCGAGCGAATCTCCGACCACTGCTCCAACATCGCCGTCTGCGTCAGCCAGATCCACAGCGGATCGTTTGATACCCATGAGTATCTGCATGCACTGAAGAAAGAGGAAGAATTCGAGGCAGAATACAAAGAACTGAAAAAACAGTATCAGCTGCCAACCTTAAAAGCCTGAGAACAGATGCCGTATGGCAAACATAATATAACATAAAAAATACTGCACAGTATT
>CAVBNJ010000421.1:0-2426 GCA_963596755.1 bacterium | reverse complement strand
ATAGAAAGGTACTGACAGGGAAATTTTACGCTGTGATCTGGAACACGAGCCCTGTCGATTCTTATGGGAGGAAAAAATACATGGATGCCATAGATTATAAGATTCTGAAGATATTGCAGAAAAATGCCCGCGA
The DNA here is from genome assembly GCA_963596755.1 of bacterium. Lineage (GTDB taxonomy): Bacteria > Bacillota > Clostridia > Lachnospirales > Lachnospiraceae > Fusicatenibacter. Next base: position 2,293 of record CAVBNJ010000421.1, on the reverse strand, counting down.
AACGGCTTCCAATATCAGTAAAGAGATCCATTTATCGGTTTCTGCAGTCATCGAGAGAATCCGCAAAATGGAAGAAACCGGAGTGATTAAGGAATACACCATTATCGTAGACGAAAAGAAAACAGGAAATGAGATGACCGCGCTGATGGAAGTCAGCCTGGAGCATCCGAAGTTCTTTGACAGCTTTGCAGAAGCGATCCAGAAACTGGAGTACATCGTATCCTGCTATTATCAGACCGGAGATTTTGATTTGATTATCCGCATTTCCTGTCACTCATCCGACGAACTCGAAGAGATTCACCGCCAGGTGATGAGCCTGCCGGGTGTCGATGCGACAAGAACACATGTTGTACTGAAAAATGTAAAAAATATCTATTCCGCCATCCGCAGACCGGACAAATAAAACCGGAAACCAAGAGGAACATGATACGAAAGCGTGTCTGAAAATACCAACGACGAATTTTCAGGCACGTTTTAGCGTCCTGCGGAAACGGAAAGAAAGAAGGAAAAAAGTGAACAGATACTTACGCTGTTATGCAGAGATTTCGCTCGAAGCGATCGGGCATAACATCAGAGAAGTGAAAAAGAGACTGCCGGAGGGCGTGAAGCTCTTAGGCGTTGTGAAAGCGAACGCCTACGGCCACGGTGCCGTTCCGGTGGCATCCTATCTGGAGAACCAGGTCGACTACTTTGCAACCGCCACGATTGAGGAGGCAATCGAACTGCGCGAGAACGGAATCTCCGCACCGATTCTGATCTTAGGATACGTGTCCCCGTCGCAGTACGGCGATCTGGTCGAATACGATATTACACAGACGATTGACAGCTACGCACAGGCGCTTGCCCTGGAAAAAGAGGCGGCGCGCCAGAACCGGAAAGCGAAAGCCCACCTTGCCGTCGATACCGGTATGACGCGGATCGGCTTTCAGGTGACGGAGCATGACGCTGACGAGGCGGCAAAAATCGCGGATCTTCCGCACATCGAACTCGAGGGCATGTTTACCCATTTCTCCTGCGCAGACCAGGAGGACAAGACGTACTGTTCGATGCAGATGGAAAAATATGACAAAATGACAGAGCTTTTAGCAGAACGCGGTGTGACCATTCCGCTGCGCCACATCTGCAACTCTGCCGGAATCATGGAGTTTGACGATCACCGCTTCGAGATGGTGCGTTCCGGCATTATCACCTACGGTATTTACCCGTCTGAGGAGGTAAAAAAAGAGCGGCTCGATCTGATCCCGGCGCTCTCCTGGAAGAGCCACGTTATTCATGTGAAAGAAGTCGGCCCGGGAATCGGCGTCAGCTACGGCGCAACGTATGTGACGGAAAAACCGATGACACGGATCGCAACTGTTTCCGTTGGCTATGCGGATGGTTATCCGAGAGCCCTCTCAAACCAGGGCTGTGTGCTGATTCACGGGAAAAAAGCACCGATCATCGGCCGGATCTGTATGGATCAGATGATGGTGGATGTGACTGACATCCCGGATGTGCAGCTGGAAGACATCGTAACTCTCGTCGGAACCGACGGCGATGAGACGATCACCATCGAGGAGATCGCGAACCCGGCGGCACGCTTTGATTATGAAATGCTGTGCGACATCAGCAGCCGTGTGACGAGAATCTATAAATAAATATAGAAAGAACGGGACGAAAAAGTCCGTCAGACAGAGGAACCTCAAAGGGAGGCGGCCCGCCTGACGGATTTTTTTATGATCAAGTTGAAATCCCCGGGTTGACAGGTCATATGCGTGTATGGTAGTATACAAATTAGTTTAGCGTAGTACAGTGATAACATGGTCACACAGAAAAGGAGAAGATTATTATGAAAAAGAAACTGGTAAGCGTTTTTATGGCAGCAGCGTGTGCGTCCGCACTTCTGGCAGGATGCGGCGCAGGAAGTGATCAGAAAGCAGATTCCGCAGCAGCATCATCCTCTTCCAAATCGGAAGCATCGGCATCCTCTTCCACATCTTCCACAGATGGAAAAACAACCTTTACCGTAGGCTTTGATGCAGAGTACCCGCCGTACGGCTACATGGATGAGGAGACCGGAGATTACACCGGATTTGACCTGGAACTCGCCGAGGCAGTCTGCGAGATCTACGGATGGGAGCTTGTAAAAACCCCGATCAACTGGGATGCAAAAGATACCGAGCTGAACTCCGGCGCCATCGACTGCATCTGGAACGGCTTTACGATGAACGGAAGAGAGGACGATTACACCTGGTCCGATCCGTATGTAGATAACAGCCAGGTTATGGTCGTATCCGAGGATTCCGGCATCAAC
>CAVBNJ010000420.1:0-2429 GCA_963596755.1 bacterium | reverse complement strand
GCGCAATGGCAGAGGCAGTGCTCGGCAAATACGCACCGGCCGGCCGCCTGAACATGACCTGGTATGAGAGCATGGATCAGCTGCCGGATATCGACGATTACGATATCATCAAAGGAAAGAGAACGTACCGTTATTTCGACGGTGATGTGCTGTATCCGTTCGGCTATGGCCTGACATACACGACGTTTGTTTATGATAACTATCAGGTTTCGTTAAAAGATGACCGCCTGCTGCAGATCTCCCTCGATGTGAAGAACACCGGTGATACCGCAAGTGATGAGGTTGTTCAGATCTACGGTTCCGCACCGGCATCCCGCGTGAAGAAACCGATCTGCCAGCTCCTTGGTTTTACCCGTGTGAAAAACATTGCACCGGGCGAGACGAGACACGTTGCACTGGAAATTCCGGTGGAGGAGCTTCGCTTCTACGATGTCATCAGCCGCAAACTGATGGTGGAAGAGGGTACGTACGAGATCTATGCGGGCGCATCCTGCAAGGACAAAGCCGTCGCTGCGAAAGTCTTTATCCCGGGCGGAAAGACCGGCGTGCGTGATCTTGGCGGCTTTACAGCAGCAGACCACTACGATGACTACGAGAACATGTATCTGACCGAAGGCCATTTCAACTTCAAGGCAGTCCGCGTACAGGATGAGACGAAGGACGGTGTGCTCGTTTACCGCGACTGCGATCTCTCCGGTGATGCCAACGTTCTTGCCCTTCATGTGAAGAGTGAACGCGGCGGCAGCGTGGAAGTCTTTGTGGACGGCGTTTCGATGGGAAGCTTCACCGGTGATACGAGAACATGCGAGTTCCGCAGTGCACCGAAACTGGACCGCTTTGCCGACAAAGAAGTAGAAGAGCGCAACCAGTACCGCGAGCCGGTTTATGAAGACATCGAGATTTCGATTGCAGACCGGCCGAAGACCGACGGTGCATCCGAGATCCGCCTCGTCTTCAAAGGCGATATGCGCATCTGCTATCTGCGCGTGCTTCACACAAAGAGCGCAGGAAGAATCCAGTTAGGTGTTGCAAACTAAGTGAAAAATTAGTATTGACAAATTCTTCAAATATGCATACAATGTCCATGTAAAACAAAATACGGAGATCTTCAGGGCAGGGTGTGATTCCCTACTGGCGGTACAGTCCGCGACCCGCTGTCATATCAGAACAGCGGCTGACTCGGTGCAACTCCGGGACCAACAGTTAAAGTCTGGATGAAAGAAGATGAAAGAAAGTTAATTTGCGTGGAAAAATTTTAAGTGCCCTGAATTCAAGAAAGAATTCAGGGCACTTTTATTGATTAGAAAATTCATGCAGAACCGGTCAAGATCTCCAGAGAAAAAAGGAGAGATGCAGTATGAACGCACAGACAACAGCAAAACAGACACCAAAGACGTCGCAGATCGGAAAAACCCGCTACATGGTACAGGTGGCAATGCTCGCCGCCGCAGCAGTCGTATTGATGTTTTTTGACATCCCGCTCCCGTTTGCCCCGAGCTTTTACAAGATTGACCTGAGTGAAGTCCCGGTTCTGATCGGCGCTTTCGCCATGGGCCCTCTCGCCGGAGCAGCCATTGAGCTCATCAAAGTCCTGCTGAACATGGTGATGAAAGGAACCACTACCGCAGGCGTCGGTGAACTGGCAAACTTCCTGATCGGATGCGCTTTTGTGATGCCGGCCGCATGGATCTATAAAGCACAGAAAACAAAGAAAAACGCCTTCATCGGAATGGCAGTCGGAACGGTATTTATGGCAGGTGTCGGCGGACTTTTAAACGCTTTCGTTCTGCTTCCGGCCTACGCCGCAGCCTTCGGTATGCCGATTGATGCACTCGTTGCCATGGGAACCGCAGTCAACAAAGCCATCACAAGCCTTACGACCTTTGTCCTGTTCTCAGTCGTACCGTTCAATCTCTTAAAAGGTGTGATCGTATCCATCGTGACAATGCTGCTGTACAAGCACATCAGCAGACTGCTGAAGGGCGAGGCAATGCATTAAAAAACACTAAAAACTGAAAAAGAAAAAACAGAAAGACGGACAGTAAAGATGCAGAGAGAAATCCTGTGTTTTCTGTCCGTCTTTTTCTTTCAGAACAGGAAATTTATATTGTGCAAAAAACAAAACAAACGGGAAGGGGACGCTGCCTTATATTGACCTTTTTCTGAACCGGGAGGTATAATACAGATAATTTTAAAAAGGAGAGAAAAGAGCAGTGCCTGAAAAGAAGGGAAAGAAAAAGAAATCGAATGTGATCCAGGTATGTATCGGCATCCTTGCGGTCATTCTGGCAGTTTTGATTGTTGTAATGATGGGAATTGTCTCCAACATCCAGGGAACAGCGCGTATTGTAAACTACGCTGGACTCGTCCGCGGAAAGACACAGAGGATCATCAAACTGGAAATTTCCGGGGAGCAGGAAGATGAGATG
>CAVBNJ010000419.1:0-2432 GCA_963596755.1 bacterium | reverse complement strand
GATCCACTGTGTGATGGATGGAAATGCAGATCAGTATCTCCAGAGTGGAGCCATCGAATTCTTCCTGGAGAAACAGAAAGAGGGCAAAATTACATACCTCGGATTCTCCAGCCACGCAGGATGCGAGACACTGGAAAAATTTGCTTCCCATCACGACTGGGATTTCGCACAGATTCAGCTCAACTACTTTGACTGGAACTACGGTACGGCAAAACAGGAGTATGAAATCCTCTCCGGAAAGAATATCCCGATCATCGTTATGGAGCCGGTTCGCGGCGGAAGACTTTCCAGCCTGACGGCAGAATCCGAAGCTCTCTTAAAAGAGGCACATCCGGACTGGAGCATTTCTTCCTGGGCTCTTCGTTTCGTCAAGAGACTGCCGGGCGTACAGGTCGTATTAAGCGGTATGAGCAGCATGGATCAGATCAAAGACAATCTGAACACCTTCTCCGAGGAAGGCGAGCTCACCGAGAAAGATCTCGAAATCTTAAAGAAAGCAAGCGATCTGTTCCAGAGCCAGGTTCAGGTTCCGTGTACCGCCTGTCGCTACTGCTGCAGCGGATGTCCGGCCGAGATCAACATTCCGGAGTACCTGAAGCTGTACAATACGTATAAAGTAGACGGACCGTGGGCATTACAGGATGCCGGAAAGATCGATTCCATCGGAAAACCGTCCGACTGCGTGGGATGCGGTGCATGTACCGGCCACTGTCCGCAGAGCATCGATACCCCGGCTATTATGGAAGAGCTTGGTAAGCTGCTGAAATAAAGAAAAGACAACAGAATAACAATCAGAAGAGGTCATATCCTGAGCGTTAGATCGAACAGGATATGACCTTTTTTCTGTGTGAAAAAAAAGCAATTCGAGCGGTTGACATGATATTTTTTGTGAGTATAATAAACAGAAGAGGTAACTTTTATATAAAAAGCAGAAGAAATACAGGAAAATGTAACGGGGAGAACAGGAACCATGACGGGTTTGGGAGAACATTTGTCTATTCTGAATGCGCTTGCCAAAGACTATATGAGTCTTTGCGTGGTCAATACAAAGACGGCGACCGCCAGAATCTTAAAAGCATCCGGCGGCGATATCAACGAAGAAGCGATAGAAAAATATCCGGAAATCCCATACGAGGAAATGTGTCGGAACAGTGCCGTGCGCTTTGCACCGAAGGAGCGGCAGAAAGAGGCAGAACACGCGGTAAGTCTTCCGGTGCTGATGGAGCATCTGGCAGAAAAACGGGAATACAGTTTTGTTTTTGAAGTGGAACTAAAAGGGGAACGCCATGACTGTCTGATGAAGTATATCCGGCTGGACGAGCCGGGTTATATCCTGGCAGGCTTTCAGTTTGTGGATGCCATTCTCGCGCAGGAAAAAGAGCAGAGAAAACGGCTGACCGAGGCGATGGCAAAGGCGAAGCGGGAAAAACAGCAGGATGAAGCGGTGATCCGAAAGAGCCGGAGAGAGCTGGAGGAGGCTTTGGAGAAGGAGCGCGCCACGAACGAGGTTCTGATGGCGGTCAGCAAGATCTATTATGCGATTTTCAGTATTGATCTGGAAAACGATCTGTATGAAGAAATTTTTAACGAAAGCCGGATTCATCATCTGACGGGAATCACCGGCTGTGCGTCTGAAGAGATGGAAAAAATGTGCCGTGCTTTTGTTGTGCCGGAGTACCAGGAGCGAATTCTTCGGTTCCTCGATATTCATACGATGGCAGACCGGCTGCAGGATGAGGAGACGATTGCCGCGGAATACCTGGCGAAGGACGGAAACTGGCATACGGCGCGCTTTATCGTGAAACGGCGGAATGAAGAGGGGCGCGTGACGCAGGTTCTCTACGTGACACGGCTGATCAGCGATGCGAAGCGCCGGGAGCAGAACTGGATTGCGATTGCCGAGGCGGCAAATCAGGCGAATGAGGCGAAAACAAACTTCCTGCGCCACATGAGTCACGACATCCGCACGCCGATCAACGGAATCCTCGGCATGATCGAGATGGCAGACCGCCACAGAGACGATGTGGAAAAGCTGCAGGAGTGCCGTCAGAAAACGCTCGGTGCGACGGAGTATCTGCTGTCGCTCGTCAACAATGTGCTGGACATCGGAAAGCTGGAGGCGAATGAGATTGTGATGGAACATAAGCCGTTCGACCTCATTCCGCTGCTGATGAAAATGCTTCCCGTCATCGAAATTCAGGCGTCGGAGCACGGCATCCGCTATGAGGGCGGAAAAGAGATGAGCCGGATCCGCCACCGTTACCTGATCGGAAGTCCGGTCCACCTGAACCGTGTACTGATGAATCTCGCCGGAAACGCAATTAAATATAACCGGAAGGGCGGCAGCGTTACCGTCTACTGTACCGAGCTTTCCAGCGATGAAAAGACGGCGGTCTATCAGTTTATCTGTGCAGACACCGGCATCGGCATGA
>CAVBNJ010000418.1:0-2439 GCA_963596755.1 bacterium | reverse complement strand
GGTCTACAGTCTGATGATGTATGTGCTGCAGTTTCTGCTGCGTGTGCGCCTGCACTTTTTTGATTATCTGGCACACATTATTCTGCCGGAAATGGTATATACAGTGGTCATTTCCATCGTATTTTACCGGCTTTTATTAGCAATTAACCGTAAACTGACCGAAAATGAAATGGAAGGACAACAGTCGCCATGGCTAAGAAGATAAGAAAATTTTTCCGCAGACTCGGCGAAAACCGCACCCTGCTGCTTGGTGTGGTTTTTCTTGCTATGTTTGCCGTCCTGATCGGAAGACTTTTTATCCTGCAGGTGGTGCATGGAGAAGAGTATGCGGATAATTTTGAACTGCAAATCACAAAAACAAGAACCCTCGAGAGTACGCGAGGAAACATTTACGACCGGAACGGAAAACTGATCGCCGGAAATAAAGTTTCCTATTCCGTCAGCATCGAGGATAACGGAACATACGACACGACAAAAGAGCGTATTCTCTCTCTGAACTCGGAGCTCTATCGTCTTGCCAAACTGATTCGGGCAAATGGAGACTCGGTGGATACCAGTACCTTCCCGATTGAGGTCGATGAAAATGGAGCGTTTGTTTTCACCGGTGAGGAGGGAACAACGCGTGACCGTTTCCGCGCGGATATCTACGGAGCAAAGAAGATTGATGATATGACAGCGGAACAGAAGAGTTCCAGTGCCGAAACACTGATTGCTTTTCTTTCCGGTCCGGACGGATTTGGTCTGGATGAATATTCGGATGATGAAAAGTATGCTTATACCGCAGATGACTTTGAAAAATACGGACTGCCGTATCAGACAGATGCTGCCGGAAAAGCAGTGCTCACGCTTTCCAATCAGGAACGTCTGGAAATTCTGGTTGTCCGCTATAAAATGAAACAGACCAATTATCAGAAATATGTCCGCGTGACGGTAGCTTCCGGCGTCAGCAGCAGTACCACCGCAGCCATTGCGGAAAATGAGGATTCGCTGCAGGGCGTCAGCATTACCGAGGACTCCGAGCGGGTTTATTATGACGGAAAGTATTTCTCCTCTCTGATCGGCTATACCGGCCAGGCTTCTTCAGACGAAATCACAGATCTGAATGAAGAGATGAAAAACGAAGGAAAAGAAGAGACATATTCTACGGAATCCATCGTCGGTAAATCCGGTCTGGAACAGTATCTGGAGACAACACTTCAGGGAACCGACGGCTCAGAAGAAATTATCGTAAATAACGTCGGTAAAGAGCTGGAAACCGTTGAGGGATCTCTGATTGAACCAAAACAGGGAAATAATGTCTATCTTTCGATTGATTATGACCTGCAGATTGCGGTATATAAAATTCTGGAACAGAGAATTGCCGGAATTTTAAAAGAGTATCTCAAAGATGCCAAAACCGTCAGTGAATCGGAGCTTTCCAATACCAATGCGATTCCGATTCCGATTTACGATGTCTATAACGCGCTGATTGAAAACAGCACGATTGATATTTCGCATTTTTCCGCAGAAGATGCCTCTTCCAATGAGCAGAGAGTTTATGCCCTGTTTCAGCAGAAGCTGCAGCAGGTACTTGCGGAAATCTCTCAGGAACTTAGCAGCGATGATGCCACTGTTTACAACGATTTAAGCGATGAGATGCAGGAATACGAAACCTTTATCGTAGACAAGCTGCTCTCCAATACACTCGGCATTCTCTCTTCGACAGCGATCGACGAGAAAGATACCACCTATCAGGCATGGAACGACGGCACAATTTCACTTCGTTCCTATCTGATGTACGCAGCAAGCCAGAACTGGATTGATGTCTCAGCACTGACGCAGGATGATGCCTATCTGGATTCCCAGGAGGTTTACCAGAAGCTGACCGAGCTGATCCTGGACCGTCTGACAACGAATACAACGTTTGCGAAAAAGATGTATCATTACATGCTTCTTCAGGATATGATTGACGGCTACGACATCTGCAATCTGATGTATGATCAGAATCTGCTGACAAAAGAAGACGATGATTATGCAGCATATGTGGCAGGAAACATGACACCGTTCCAGCTGTTGTCCGATAAGATTGATAAGCTGGAAATCACACCGGCTCAGCTTGCACTCGATCCGTGCTCCGGCTCTGCCGTTATCACAGATCCGAATACCGGTGCAATTCTGGCCTGCGTTTCCTATCCTGGATATGACAACAACCGTCTGGCCAATCAGATGGATACCGCATACTGGGCAAAATTAAATACCGACGAATCCAGTCCGCTGTACAACAAGGCAACGCAGCAGAAGACGGCTCCTGGTTCTACCTTCAAACCGCTGATGGCGGTTGCCGGATTAAGCGAAGGCGTTATTAACTCGACCGAGACCATCAACTGCAACGGTCTGTTCGGCGAGGGACTCGTCAATGAATCCGACTATGTCCACTGTCATTTACTGACTGGACACGGA
>CAVBNJ010000417.1:0-2445 GCA_963596755.1 bacterium | reverse complement strand
CACTTGCCATGAACGTCGGAGACGGCTCCATCGTTCCTGTATGCATGGGCTCTCCGGTCAATCTGCAGGGTGTATCGAACCTTCTCGATGATATCTGCGGATACTTCCCGGATCCGTCCACCCGTCCGTGTGCCGGCATCAACCTCGACACAAACGAGATTTTCGAAGCAAATTACGATTTCGCAAAACCGAAGAGTGCAACCATTTTCAAGACGATCGTAGACCCGTTCCTTGGAAAATATTCGATGATCAAGGTTTGCTCCGGTGTTATCAAGAGCGACGATGTTCTTTATAATGTAGATCAGGAATCCGAAGAAAAACTGAACAAGCTGTATGTCCTCGAAGGCTCCAAACCGATTGAAGTACCGGAGCTGCACGCAGGAGATATCGGTGCCATCGCAAAACTCGGCGATGCAAAAACCGGTGATTCCCTTGCAACGAAGAATAACCAGGTCCGCTACGGAAAACCGGATGTTTCGACTCCGTACACCGCAAAACGATATAAACCGAAGAACAAAGCCGATGTAGATAAGATCTCCCAGGCATTCGCAAAGATGATGCAGGAAGACCTGACCATGAAAGCAGTCAATGATTCTGCAAACCATCAGACGCTGCTGTACGGCATGGGCGACCAGCATATCGACATCATCGTCAGCAAGCTGCTGGAGCGCTATAAAGTAGAAGTAGAGCTGTCCCGTCCGAAGGTAGCCTTCCGCGAGACGATCCGCAAGAACTCGGATGTAGAAGCAAAATACAAAAAACAGTCCGGCGGCCATGGCCAGTACGGTCACGTAAAGATGCGCTTCTCTGCTTCCGGCGATCTCGAGAAACCATACGTTTTCGAGCAGGAAGTTGTCGGCGGTGCCGTTCCGAAGAACTACTTCCCGGCTGTTGAAAAAGGTATCCAGGAAGCCGTACAGAAAGGCCCTCTGGCTGCTTATCCGGTAGTCGGCGTGAAAGCAGTTCTGTATGATGGTTCCTATCATCCGGTAGACTCCTCCGAGATGGCATTTAAGACCGCAGCGATCCAGGCCTTCAAGAAAGGCTTTATGGAAGCATCTCCGGTTCTCCTTGAGCCAATCGTTTCAATGAAGATCACTGTAGATGACAAATACACCGGCGATATCATGGGCGACCTCAACAAACGCCGCGGCCGTGTACTCGGCATGAATCCGGATCACAAGGGCCATACGATTATCGAAGCCGACGTTCCGGAACTTGAGATCTACGGATACGGCACAACGCTCCGCTCCATGACCGGCGGAAGCGGCGAATTCTCCTATGAATTTGCAAGATACGAGCAGGCTCCGTCCGATATCCAGGCAAAAGAGATTGAGGCAAGAGCTTCGAAGGTTGAAAAAGCAGAAGAATAAACTTTATAAAATAATGTTATAAAAAGCAAAAATCCGGTTTCTGAGGCAGAATTCGCCCGGGAACCGGATTTTTCTGCGTTTTTTGAAGAAAAACAGAGGATATAGGAAAAAATAAATTGTAAAAACAGGGAAAGAGTGATAGAATACAGCTATATGTTCAAATGCGTACACTGGCGAGAGCGTCAGTGTGGGAAAAAAGAATTTTGAACTTGAACATGCAGGAGGTTACCCATGAGTAAAAGATATGAGCCACAGAACATTGAGAAAAAGTGGCAGAAGATCTGGCAGGACGAAAAAGCCTTTGCCGCCACAGATGATTATACAAAACCGAAATATTACGCACTCGTTGAGTTCCCGTATCCGTCAGGACAGGGACTTCACGTAGGCCATCCGCGTCCGTACACCGCACTGGACATCGTAGCCAGAAAGCGCAGAATGCAGGGCTACAACGTTCTGTATCCGATGGGATGGGATGCATTTGGTCTTCCGACCGAGAACTATGCGATCAAAAACCACATCCATCCGAAGATCGTTACCAAAAACAACGTACATCACTTCAAAGATCAGCTGCAGTCCCTTGGATATTCCTTCGACTGGGACAGAGAGATCAACACCACCGATCCGGAATACTATCACTGGACCCAGTGGATTTTCCTGAAACTCTTCAAAGCCGGACTGGCATACAAAAAAGAGATGCCGATCAACTGGTGTACTTCCTGTAAGGTAGGTCTTGCAAACGAGGAAGTTGTAAACGGCGTGTGCGAGCGCTGCGGAAGCCCGGTTGTCCGCAAAGTAAAGAGCGAGTGGATGCTGAAAATCACCGAGTACGCAGACAAACTGATCGACGGCCTGGACGGCGTTGATTATATCGAGCGTGTAAAAACTTCCCAGAAAAACTGGATCGGACGTTCCCACGGAGCAGAGGTAGACTTCTCCTTAAAAGACAAACCGGAGAAACTGACCATCTACACCACACGCCCGGATACCCTGTTCGGTGTTACGTACATGGTACTCTCCCCGGAGCATCCGTACATCGACCAGTACAAAGATGAGATCAAGAACTGGGATGAGG
>CAVBNJ010000416.1:0-2452 GCA_963596755.1 bacterium | reverse complement strand
GCGGATCAGTATCGGTTGCCAGTGTTGGAAAATACTGGATCATCCGTCCCAGCGAGGAAAAACCTGTCTCAATAATGTACCGCGTCTGTCCGCCGAACAGCAGAACGTATGCCAGCAGGCCGAAAAACAGATAAATACAGAGTTTGGCCAAAAAACCGATTCCGCGGAAGCCATGAAGCAAGGAATAGGTATATACGAAACACGTAATCAGCAGAATTGCAATCGTCACTGCTGTCCGGTCCAGATTTACATGGAATAGCGCATTGACAGCACTTGCCATCAGCGGTGTTGCCACACTGAATGTCGTTGCCGTTCCGGCAAGAAGTGCAAATACTGCCAGCAGATCAATTAACCGTCCGCCGATACCGTCTGTCTGTTTCCCCAGAATCGGGCGGCAGCCTTCCGAATACCGCTGGCGGTTCCTTTTCCGCACATGCAGCATAAAGCCAAAGGCTGCTGCAAGGACAAGGTAAAAGCCCCACGGAATCAAACTCCAGTGGAACAACGGATATACGCCCGCCCACTCCTGGATTCCGCCCATCTTCTCGATCTGCGGATCTGAGGCATACATCACCCATTCCGAAAAAGAATAAAACAGAATGTCTGCCGCAAGACCGCAGGTAAACATCATCGATCCCCAGGCGAAAAAGGAATATTTCGGCTTCTCATCCGGGGTTCCGAGCACAATATCTCCGTATTTCGAGAATGCGAGATACAAAGAGAGTAAAAAAACGCCAAGGCCAATCGCAAGGTAATAGACGCCGAAGGTGTCTCCAAAAAAGAAACGCACCTTTGCAAACACTGCGTTGGACTGCTCCGGCAGGAAGAAAAATAAAATGCTGAGAGCAGCAATCAGGCCCGGCGGCAGAAGCGTAATCATCCAGTCAATCTGTCCTTTTTTCTGCGTTTCCCGGTTTCTGTTCGGTTGTTTTTCCTTTGCACTTTTTCGAGATGTACTCATTCTTTCTGTTTCCTTTCCGCATATCCGCAATAAGACGGATCCAGACTGCAAAGTTCGGTGAAATCATCAATCTCGATCAGGTCGCCTTCCTGCATCGGATAAATCCCAAGCTCGTATTCTTCAAAATGGCAGAACATCGCCACATCATCCCAGTAAATCTGACGGTTCTGTTTTTCTTCAAACTCCAGCTCCAGATGCTTTTTCAGCCGTTTTCCATCCTCCCTGCTCCAGCGCGACACACTGAACAGCTGCCAGCCGCCCTTGCCGCCGGTCCGGCTGCAGGAACGCACAATTCCGTCCTCTGCCTGCATCAGCCACTCATCTGTCTCTTCATCAGTCCAGACGGCATTGTATCCCGAGCGCGTAAATTCCGGTGCAAGGATGTCCTTGTTGTAGACAATCTGATCCCCATCCAGAATCATCGCATTTTCCAGATGGTCCCGCGCCGCATAGAGCGACGCAATGTTATTGCAGGAATCCCAGTATGGATTTTCGATCAGCGTTACGCCTTCGTATTCTGCGGTAAGGCATGCAAACTGCTCTTTCAAATATCCCACTACTACATAGATCTCATAAATTTCATTCTCATGCAGCGCCTGAATCACCGTATCAATCATGCGCGTTCCATTCACGCGGATCAGCGGTTTCGGTGTATCGAGCGTCACCGGGCGCATCCGTGTTCCCGTTCCTGCTGCCATGATAATCGCCCGCTCCACGCGGTTTTTCTGTTCTTTGGCAAGTTCCTGCATCACAATCTTATAATAATCCTTTGCATACCGGTACTGCCGCAGAGAATACTCACCAAATTCCACACCCAGCTGGCTTTTATATTCACACCAGTTGCTCCAAAGAAGCCCGCACACGGCAATATACGCATAAATCTTTGTACGCACCGCCTGCGGACAGCCTTCTGTGAAATAACTGTCGATCAGCGCATCCACCTGACTGCGTTCATACATGGCATAAATACAGAACATCGCCAGATCTACATGCGCATCCTGCATTCCCGCGTATTCCCAGTCGATGAGACGAATCTCTTCCGCACCGTTTTTCTCTGCAAACAGAAAGTTATCCGGCACAGCATCTATATGTGTCAGCGTCCACACCTTCGGCTGCGCATCGAGATACTCCCGCAGTTCCATCACATGAGCCTTCGTCGTGCTGTAATCACGGTAAACAGACGGTTTTCCTTCCCACAGACTTTCGTAATAGTCGATCTGTTCATACAATGAAAAGGTGTGTTCTACTTCCAGATGAGCCTCATGGAAGGACCGCAGCTTTTTCATGCATGCCCGCACATCCTCTCGATTAGACGGATCACAGACACGCGCGCCCTCTAGGTACTTCGTGATCTTGTATCCGTTCTCCGGATTGATTGATACAATCTCATCACAGATGCCTTTTCCAGCCAGCGTCTGATACACATCTGCCTCCTGCCTGCGGTTGATCAACATACTCGTTCCCTCTCCCGGAATCCGCATGATATAGCGC
>CAVBNJ010000415.1:0-2456 GCA_963596755.1 bacterium | reverse complement strand
TGTTTGCGCTGCTGTACACGATGCTCTTTCTGCTCAGCTTTCTGACGATACCGATTTTCAACACGCCGGACGAGTATTCCCACTTCTTCCGCGCCTACGAAATCTCCCAGGGACACATGATCTCGGACAGCCGCGAGGTCGTGGAAGATGGAAAAGAAAAAACACTGGTCGGCAGAGAATTTCCAGATGGATTAAATGCCATTTCGGAAAGCAATACGCGTGTAACGAAATACCAGGTCGAAGAGCATGCAGAAGATACCCTGAATCCGGAGCAGAGCCATTTCTATTCGTTCAGCAACACGGCGCTCTACGCCCCGCTTTCGTATCTGCCGCAGGCGCTCGGCATCCGTCTGGCATCGTTTGTGACGGACCGCCCGATTGCGATGGCATACGCAGGAAGAATCTGCAATAGTATTCTGATCGGCCTGGTCCTGTTCCTTGCGATCCGCTGGATCCCGTTCGGAAAAACAGGAATGGCCGCCGCAGCGCTGATGCCGATGGCACTCCAGTCTTTTTATTCCCTTTCCGCAGACGGACTTGCGCTTGCCGCCGTCTTTGCGATGGTATCGTTCGTCCTGCATCTGCGGTATCAGCAGGAAAAGCCGATGAGTGTCCGGCAGAAAGTTCTGCTCTATGTCATTACCGCCTTTTTATGCTGCTGCAAGATCGTATACGTGCCGTTCTGCCTTCTGCTGTTCCTGATTCCGCCGGAGCGGTTTGGAAAAACGACGAAGGAATATCTTTGTTATGTATTTTCGGCAGGAGCTATGATTCTGCTTCTGGTCTTCGGATGGCTTGCCATCGCCTCAGGCCTTCTGGTTGAGGTGCGCCCGGGCGTGGATACGGCAGAACAGATTGCGGGAGTCCTGCGTCATCCGCTGACATTTGGAAAGACGTTTCTGCGCACACTGCAGGTTTTCAGCTCCGACTACCTTTTCACGATGCTCGGCAGAGATATGGGCTGGCTGAATCTGCAGATCCCGGTCTTTATCCTGCTTCCGTATCTTGGAATTCTGGCATACAGCTTCCTGCGGGCAGAGGAAAGGCAATCCTTTCAGATGGATGGCATGACAAAAGCTATGCTCGGCGGCTGCAGCCTGTTCGTGTTTTTCCTGATTTTTGTGACCTTGTACGGACAATGGACAGCAGTCGGATATCAGTACATTGAAGGTGTCCAGGGAAGATACTTCCTGCCGCTTCTCGTGCCGGGACTTCTTGCTGTATCATCCCCAAAAAGCAAGACAGAGAACGAGAAGGAAAAACGGTTGTTTCACTGGAAAACGTGGCTGATGATTCTCTGCATAGATGTGTGCGTATTTGGAACATTATATTATTATGCATCGATCCAGATCGGATAAAGAAAATAAGGCATGATCCTGTATGGGACATGTCTTATTTTTTTGCAAAAACGGCTCACAGGCTGATTTTGACAGAAGCAGTAACTGATTTTTACAGGAGAAAGAATAGAGAAAGGAATCGTGATAAAGTGAAGTTATCAAAAGAAAAGGAGGCAGGAAGAACGATGAAGCTTCTGCGGACACGATAAGAGAAAATGTGATAAGATAGAAGAAAAACAGGGAGAACCATGCATGTATCAGATTTTACTGTGCGATGATGAAAAACAGACATGCGCAGAGCTGGAAGAAATGCTGCTGGCGTATGCGCGGAAAAAGAAAATAAAAATAGAAACGGGAATTTTCTATACAGGTGAAACCTTGCTCCCTTATCTGGCGGAGCACCCAGAGGTTTCGATCCTGTTTCTCGACATCGAACTGCCGGAAACAGACGGTGTAGAAATCGGAAAACAGATCCGTGAAAAGCTGGGTCGCCAGGATCTGATTCTTGTCTATATTTCCTGGAAGCAGCAGTATGCGATGAAACTCTTTCAGAACCGCCCGTTTGATTTTCTGCTGAAGCCGTTGGAAGCAAAGCAGGTGGAAAAAGTGCTGGACAAAATTTTCAGCCTGACCGGACAGGACCGATACTGCTTTTCCTACCAGACGCAGCGGGGTGTGCGGCAGGTGGCGTACAGGGACATCCTCTATCTGAAAAGTGAAGGGCGGCGCGTTCACCTGGTGACGGAAACGGATGAACAGATCTTTTATGGAAAACTGACAGACGTCGAAAAACAGCTCCCGGAGCAGATGTTTCTTTCGATTCACAAATCTTATCTCGTCAACATCCGCTATATCGCGGAATATACGCAGGAATGGGTAAAAATGGTAAACGGCGATCAGCTGACGATCAGCAAAACGAAGCGTGCGGAAGTGCGTCAGAAGATTCTGGGGAGGTTAAAAGATGAATTATTTTAATGAAATAAACGAGATAAGATACCTGTTGACACTGGTGCCCGTTGTTGTCTGCTGGGTATGGATGACCGTGGAATACTTTCATATGGTGCTGGGAGAGAGCAAGGAGAAGAAGTGGAGCAGAGTCTGGATGGGATTGTACGGGAT
>CAVBNJ010000414.1:0-2472 GCA_963596755.1 bacterium | reverse complement strand
TGACAGGGATGGAGAAAAATGGTAACATAGGAGCCAAGTTAGGAAAAAGGCAAAGAAGAGGAATACTACATGGAGTTTCCGAATCCAGAAAGCTGTTGGGTGATGCGAAACAGCAGACGAATCCCGTGGAACTGACCTCAGAGCCGCTGCTCCCAAATTTAACGTAAAAAAGAGTAGGTGCAGACGGAAACCCACCGTTAGAGGGGCAGGATATGCAGATGATTCATCCGTATCCGCAGAGTGTACAGAGAAAATCTCTGTAAAACAGGAGTGGTACCGCGTAAGATAGCAAGTCTTTCGTCTCTTGTGTCAGAAGCCGACACAGAAGATGAAAGATTTTTTTATGCTTTGATGTCGGTAGGATAAATAATTTCACTTTCTGGGAGGAAAAAATCATGATGAATGTAAAGAAGTATCAGAAACAGTATTATATGCCGCCGGTTCCGTGCATGGACTGGGCAAAGAAAGAGAGCATTGAGAAAGCGCCGGTATGGTGCAGCGTTGACCTGCGTGACGGAAACCAGGCACTTGTCATCCCGATGAGCCTGGAGCAGAAGGTAGAATTCTTCAAACTCCTCGTTCAGGTTGGCTTCAAAGAGATCGAGGTCGGCTTCCCGGCAGCATCCGAGACGGAGTATGAGTTCCTTCGTACCCTGATCGAGCAGGATCTGATCCCGGACGACGTAACCGTTCAGGTTCTGACCCAGGCAAGAGAGCACATCATCCGCAAGACTTTCGAGGCATTAAAGGGCTGCAAGAACGCCATCGTTCACGTTTACAATTCAACTTCCTATGCGCAGCGTCAGCAGGTCTTCAAAAAATCGAAAGAAGACATTCTGAAAATTGCAGTTGAGGGAGCAAAACTGTTAAAAGAGCTGACAGAAGAAGCAGGCGAGAAATACCGCTTCGAGTACAGCCCGGAGAGCTTTACCGGAACGGAGCCGGAATATGCGCTTGAGGTGTGCAACGCCGTTCTCGACGTATGGCAGCCGACCGCAGACCGGAAAGCCATCATCAACCTGCCGAGCACCGTGGAGCTTTCCATGCCGCACGTATATGCAAGCCAGGTGGAGTACATGAGCAAAAACCTGAAATACCGTGACAACGTTGTTCTTTCCCTTCATCCGCACAACGACCGCGGCTGCGGTGTTTCCGATGCAGAGATGGGTATTCTTGCCGGAGCAGACCGTATCGAGGGAACCCTGTTCGGAAACGGTGAGAGAACCGGAAACGTAGATATCATCACCGTCGGCATGAACATGTACATGCAGGGTGTCGATCCGGAGCTTGACTTCTCCGATATGCCGAAACTCTGCCACGCATTCGAGTCCTTCACCGGCATGAGTATCAACCCGAGAAGCCCGTACTGCGGATCTCTCGTATTTGCAGCATTCTCCGGTTCCCATCAGGATGCCATTGCAAAAGGCATGCACTGGATCGAAGAGAAAGAGCCGGATAAATGGACCGTTCCGTATCTGCCGATCGACCCGACCGACATCGGAAGAAACTACGATGCAGACGTCATCCGCATCAACAGCCAGTCCGGAAAGGGCGGCGTCGGCTATATTCTGGAGACGAAATATGGCCTGAATCTGCCAGCGAAGATGCGCGAGGCCATGAGCTACACCGCAAAATCCGTTTCCGATCATCTGCACAAAGAGCTGCGTCCGGATGAGATCTTCGAACTCTTCAAAGATACGTTCGAGAACGTAACGACACCGTACAACATCAACGGCGTTCACTTCAAACAGCTTGACGAGGGCAGAATTGAAGCACAGGTTACTTCCAACTACGAGGGCGGCGAGTATGCAACCGCATATGCAGAAGGAAACGGCCGTCTGAATGCAGTCAGCAACGCGCTGAAACAGCAGTACAACCTGCAGTACGATCTGGTCAGCTACACCGAGCACGCGTTAGAGCAGAGCTCCAAATCCCGCGCAATTGCCTATGTCGGCATCAAGAAACCGGACGGAACCCTTTCCTGGGGCGCAGGCGTAGACCCGGATATCATCCGTGCTTCCATCGATGCACTGGTAACTGCAATCAATAACCGATAAGAAAAGAGAGAGCATATGCTGTTTAGAAACAAAATCGAATATAGTAAAGGACTGTTTGTAGAGATTTACCGCACCGAGATGAAAAAGGTGCTCCTGGTACTGCGGATTATCACAGGACTTGCCGTTGTGGCTGCGATCGGATTTATGATCTACGGAGCGGTGTCCCGCGGATACATTCTGCCGGGCGACTTTTTCAATCTTGGAATCTCCGTCCTGATGGCGCTGCTGTGTACGTTTCTGCCGAATCTGATGGCGCGTTCGCAGATGAAAAAATGCAAAAAGAGAGGCCTTCTCGGAGAGCGTACCCTTCGTTTTACCGAGCATGTGCTCACGATGACGTACGAAAAAGAGGGCAGAAGCACCGATATTCCGCTGGATCAGCTGACAAAAGTGACAGAGTTTGACAGCTATATCC
>CAVBNJ010000413.1:0-2477 GCA_963596755.1 bacterium | reverse complement strand
AACAACCATACATTTTTTCACCAGATGCTGCTTCTCCCCATAAAAATTCTCCAGTTTTACAATAGGCTCGCTGGTAATATCATAAGAATCAATAATCATTTCGTTCACACTCCTTTACCAAAAAGTCTCACATCCACCACCTTACAGCGCAGATATGAGACTTCTGTTTTCTGTGATTTTATTATACTGGATTCCCCTGTTATTCACAAGCACAGGATTGCTTCTGTTTCTGTAAAAAACAGATCATCAGGATTCCCGTCAGGCCGGCGACGATTTCTGTCACCGGGAAGGTCCACCATACGGCTTTTAATCCAATGAAATGAAACAGCCATGCCAGCGGCACGAGAAGAAAAACCTGGCGCAGGACGATGATAAAAAGGCTTGCTTTTATGTGTGCAATTCCCTGCAAATAAGACGTTGTGACGATCGTAAGACCTGCAAAAATAAAACTGATCGAAATCACAGGGAATGCATACGTTCCAATGGTTACGATTGCAGGCTCGGTTGAAAAAATCTGAATGAGCGTTCTCGGAAACAGAAAGAAAATCCCTGTTGCCGCTGCCATAATGCTCACGGAAACCAGTACCGACCACTTTAAAATTCCCCTGTTTCTTCGCTCATTGCCTGCCCCATAATGATAGCTGAATAAGGGCAGTAATACCTGCTGGAAACCGAGCAGCGGGATAAAGAAAAACGACTGGATTTTATAATAAATTCCCAATACGGTCACCGCATCTTCTGTAAACGTCTTCAGAATCATATTCAGTCCTACGATATAAAGCGTATATAACGACTGCGTAACAATAGATCCAACCCCGTTTGCATAAATTTCTTTACAGATCTTCCACTGAAACCGGCCTCTCAAAGAATATTTCTGCATCACGGCAATAACGGTAATCACCATCGCCGCCCACTGTCCAATCACCGTGGCAATGGCTGCTCCCGTGATTCCAAATGCAGGCACCGCTCCCACACCGAAAATCAAAACAAGATCCAGCACGATGTTGATGACGGACCCTGTGATCTGGGCGATCATGGGAATAATCATGTTTCCTCTCGCCTGAAGGACTTTTGTGCAGATGGATTCCGTAAAGAGTCCCAGCGAACCGGCAAAAATGATTCTGCTGTACAGAACTCCCTGCGATCTTACCAGCGCATTTGCCGTGGAAAGCGCAAAATAGCGATCCACCAGCAGATTTCCAATTACCGCAAAAAACAGAAAATGAAAAAAATTTAAAACCAGTCCATTTTTAATCACATGATGCTGTGTCTCCTGCTCCCCTTTTCCGTCCATTCTTGAAATTAAAATGTTTACCCCGGCGCCGGTTCCTGTTGCAAGCGCCGTGATGAGAAGCTGAATCGGATAGATGATCGACAGCGCCGTAAGACCTTCTGTTGAATATTTTGCCACAAAAAAGCTGTCCGCGATATTGTAAATCGACTGAATTAGAAGTGCCAGCATGACGGGCGGCGCCATTTTGAAAAGCAGTTTTGGAATCGACGTATTTTCCATATCCATAATAAAAAACCTCCTGAAATTTCTTCAGAAGGTATTTTAAACCGTGTAGTAACTCCACGGTCAACAGGATTTATTCAGAAATCAAATGGACTTTTATCTCACAGTAATAATGATAAATATATTTAAATAACTGGAAACCGGTTTCTTCGGCAAAAACAGCATCGGTTTTATAATTGTTTTTCTGCAGCCAGTCCAGCAGGACGGAGAAATCGGCTGTTTCATTTTGGATCGGCAGCGTGCATACCGCATACGTTCCGCCAGGGAGGGTATACAGATGCTCCGGATTCACAGAACTGTAATCGCCATCCGGCAGTTTTACATATTCTCTGTATTTTCTGAGGTCGTTGGAAAAGAAGCAATCCAGATCCAGAAAATATCCATATTTCCTGCGGACAAAATTGGAAGTCCGAAATTCCTGATTCAGGACATCCTGGAGATTGGCATGATAAGAAGACGATTTCCGCTTCTGATTCCCCACAATGACGGTTTCCGGTTTCAAAGATACGATCTGCACTCCGCCGTCAGGCACCTGCGATTTGATGTGTTCATTTTCCTCATAATACCAAGAAATATCCTCCGCGACCTGCTTGTAATACTGGCTGAGACGCAGCGCTTCATTCTGATATTCCATCAGAAGCTGCACTACTTTTTCATTATCCCTGGAAGACAAAATCTCTTTCACCTTTTCCAACGGTATTTTCAGATTCCGGCACGTGGTAATAATGTCGAGCTGATACATATTCCATCGGGAATAATAATGATAGTGATTTTCCGGGTTAATATAGTCCGGCGTCACAAGGCCGATTTTCGTGTAAAAATGCAAGGTATCCTTTGAAATCCCTGTAATTTTACTGACTTCACCAATTTGATAATATTCTTCTTTTATGTCATGTTCTGTCGTATTTTTTTGCAAATTCCACCTCCGTTATCGAAAGTTCTCATCTGTATTATACTGGAT
>CAVBNJ010000412.1:0-2494 GCA_963596755.1 bacterium | reverse complement strand
CGCCGGGGAGCGAAAGCGACTTGGAGTAGGAGTAGCAGACGATGGTATCGTCATAGTAGTTCGGCACGAACGGGATGGTCACGTTATCGTAAACGATCTCGCGGTACGGCTCGTCAGAGATCAGATAGATCGGGTGGCCGTATTCCGCGGATTTTGCTTCCAGGAAAGCGGCGAGCTTCTTTACATTTTCTTCAGTGTAGACAACGCCGGACGGGTTGTTCGGGGAGTTGACGAAGACGCCTTTCGTGTGCTCAGTGACAGCAGCTGCGAGGCGGTCAAAATCGATCTGAAACGTAGAAGAATCGGTCTTGGTTTCGATGATGGCAGCACCGGCGGCTTCGATGAAGACGCGGTATTCCGGGAAGTACGGAGTGAATACGATATATTCGTCGTCCGGAACGGTCAGGGCACCGAGGACGATGCGGAGAGAAGCTGCTGCACCGCAGGTCATGTAGAAGTTATCAGCATGGAATGCAGTGCCGAAGCGCTTGTTCAGATCGTCTGCAACCGCTGCGCGTGTATCCGCATCACCCTGTGCGGAGGTGTAGCCGAAGAGATAGTAATCGTCTCTGGAATCCAGAAGCTCTTTGATCGTCTCATGAACCGAAGCCGGAGCCGGAACATTCGGGTTTCCGATGCTGAAATCAAAGACGTTTTCCGCGCCGATCTCTGCCGCGCGCTTTTTACTGTATTCGAAAATCTCGCGAATCACCGATTTTTTCGTACCGAGAGTTACCATTTTTTCTGAAATCATGTGTCAAATCCTCCTGAAAGAATTTCTTTCTGACGGATTTTCGGCGAAAACGGAAAATCCGGGAGATTTTTATTCTTTTTTCTGTTTTTCCCTTATTTTAGCAGACAAAGACTGAATTGTAAATGCAGCATTTTCGGCCTCATGCGCACGCAGGCTGAAAAGATGGCGGAAGCAGACCACAAGCGACACCAGCAGGCTGCCGAGCCGCACCGACGGCAGAAAGCGGGAGACCTGTGCGGCAACAGCGAAACCAGAGAACGAAACGATCGAGCGCAGATTGTGCGGCTGGATAATGAGAATCAGCGAAAACGTCAGATAAAATGCCGCCAAAAGAAGCGCCGGCCGCAGATCCGGCAGGAGGCCGAGCAGTACGCCGAACGAGACAGAGATCGCCTTTCCGCCCTTCGCCGGCTGCAGAAACGGCCACGCATGCCCAGCCACCGGGGCGAGCAGAATCAGGGCGAAAAGCCACGATCCCATCGAAACAACAGCGCTGTGTGATGCCAGAAACACCGGCAGAAAGCCCTTCCCGATATCGCAGAGAACACAAATCAGTCCGACGCGCGGTCCCGCTGCAGAAAATGCGTTGAATGCGCCGGGATTCTGATCTTCATTTGCCGTCCGGACATCCACATGGCAGAAGTGCTTTGGAATCAGGTACGAGTACAGCACGCTGCCCGAGAGATATCCAAACAAAATATAAAATACATAAGCAGTAATCATAAGCAGTTACTCCGAAACTAATTTTTCCAGAAGATGGGTAATCGCCGTTCCCGCCTGCGGATGGCTGTTTTCCCGCTGTGCATCACGCATCGTAATCTGACGTGCATCGTCATGGGCGAGCGAAATTCCGGCCTCTGCGAGCTCTTTTTGATGTGCGCCAGTCACAGACATTCCGCGGGAGACAAAGAAAGCACGGTTTTTCGTCTCGCATCCCGGAATCGGATCGGTGTGGATGAGCGGGACGCGCCGCACAATCGCCTCCGTACTGCTCAGGCCCCCGGGCTTTGTAAACAGGACGTCCGCGGCCGCCATATATTCCGCCACATGGCGCGTAAAGCCGACGACGTGGACATTCGGATTCTTATGGAACTGCAGTCGGAGCGAACGCGCCCGTTTCTTATTATTCCCGCAGATAATCACCGTCTGTTCACCGTTTTTCAGCCGCGAAACTATTTCATGTGCCAGAAGATGCACCTTGCCGAATCCCATACTTCCGCTCATGACGAGGAACAGTGGAGCATCCTCGGGAAGGCCGAGGTGGCGGCGGACATCTTCTTTCGATGCCGGACGCGAAAACGCAGGCCGCACCGGGATGCCGAGCGGGAGCAGTTTTTCCTCCGGGATGCCGTAGGAGACAAATTCCGAAATCAGATCCTTGTGCGGAATCACATAGTAATCGCAGTTCGTCTCCTCCCAGAACGGAATGCACGCATAATCCGTGGCGACTGCGACACACGGGATCGTCAGCAGTCCTTTCTGTTTCATCCAGGTCAGCGTCTCGGCCGGATAGAGATGCGTGGTGACGACAGCGTCGAAATGCTTCTGTTCAATGTAGTCCGCCAGCGCCTTTCCAAGCCGTGCATTCGCATAGTAAACCGGCGATTTTCCGGGAATGCGGCGCACCAGCTCGCCGAGCTGATAGACAGCACCGAAGCCGGCCGGAAAAACGGAGACGAGCTTTACGTACGCACCGCCGACCAGCGCGGATGTATGTTTTCGCCCAAGGCTCATCAGATC
>CAVBNJ010000411.1:0-2508 GCA_963596755.1 bacterium | reverse complement strand
GATCCGCATGGACCGCGGGGCGGCAATCCGGGAAGCCATTCTCACGGCAGAGCCAGGTGAAGTTGTCCTCCTGCTCGGAAAAGGCGCAGATGTGACAATGCATGTCGGAAACGGAAATGTGCCGTACCGGTCAGATGCCGTCTATGCTAAAGAGGCGCTTGCCGAATATGGAAATGCATTTGTCGAAGCAGCAACGGCCCGTGAGACAGAAGAATAGAAGCGAAAACAGAAAAAGCTGAGTAAAAAAGACACGGAGCAGAAAAAATCCGTGTCTTTTTTTGCGCCTTGCAGCGGCCAGGATGAAAATTCGACAGGAAATTTGGCAGATACGTCCTACAAAGTGTAGAAAAGAAGGTCAGAATCTAACACATATGACGAAATGTTGTTAAAAATATAACGAACAAAAGTTAGGCGCGTGAAACTCAACACAGAAAGCGAAAACCGCACAAAAACGCGGAAAAAGGCGAATTTTACGGGGCGCAGGACAAAACTGTAAGTTTTTGGAAAGAATTCTTGTGAAAAAGAACAAAAAATGATATAATTGTATTGAAATATGTCCAGAACACCCCTTCTGGAAGCGTCCGGGCTTAGTGAGAAAAAAGATTTCATAAAAAAGCTCGAAAAAAACACTTGTTAAATTCTTATCAGAGTGCTATGATAAGGAAAGTGAAAAATTTATCAAACCACAAAACCAACTAGGGGTATTTAAGAAAGGAGTATTTATGAGCAGCAAGATTACCATCATTGGAGCCGGAAGCGTTGGATCTACGATCGCCTATACACTGTCGAACGAAGATATCGCATCTGAGATTGTCCTCATCGATATTAACAAGAAAAAAGTAGAAGGAGAGGTTATGGATATCGCGCAGGGTACCTGCTTCCGTGATCCGATCTCTATCGTTGCTGGTGAATATGAGGATGCAAAAGACTCCGATATCGTAATTATTACTTCCGGTATTGCGAGAAAACCTGGTCAGACCAGAATCGAACTGACACAGACCAACGTAAACATCCTGAAATCCATCACACCGGAAATCGTAAAAGCAGCTCCGAATGCAATCTATATCATCGTAAGCAACCCGGTAGATATTATGACATACGTCTTCACCAAGATCTCCGGACTTCCGGAGAACCAGATCCTTGGTTCCGGTACGATGCTGGATTCCGCAAGACTTCGCTTTGGACTTTCCGAGCACCTCAACATCGCACAGAAAAACATCCATGCTTACGTATTCGGTGAGCACGGTGACACATCCTTCATTCCGTGGAGCGGAGCATACGTATCCGGTGTCAGCCTGGATGAGTACTATGATACCATGGAAAAGATGGGCAAAGACGTTACCAAGATTGACAAAGACGCAATGCTTGAGTATGTAAGAAAATCCGGCGGACAGGTTATTGCAAACAAGGGAGCTACGTTCTATGCAGTTTCTGTTTCGGTATGCAAGCTGGTAGCAAACATTCTTTCTTCTTCCAACTCGGTAGCAACGGTTTCTTCCATGATGCACGGCGAGTATGGCATCGACGATGTATGCTTAAGCACCCTGACTCTGATCGGACCGAACGGTGTACAGGGCAAGATTCCGATGCGCATGACAAAAGAGGAAGTAGAAAAACTTCAGGCAAGTGCAGATGCACTGAAATCAGTTATCGCTCAGATTGAGCACTAAAAAGTAAATTATGGCAGTGGCAGAAATGAGCGAAGAGCGGTATCTCCCACTGCCTTAAAGCGCGCCGGGACGGACTTTCCAGAAAAGTTCCGGGTTCCGGCGTCAAATTACAGAAGATACCGCAGATCAAATGGAAACCAATAGGAGCAACAAGAAAGGAGCAATTCCATGACCTACAGTTATTTTCCGGGCTGTACGCTGAAGAACAAAGCAAAAGATCTGGATCACTATGCCAGAGAATGCGCAAAGGTTCTGGGATTTGAGCTGGAAGAAATTGAAAACTGGCAGTGCTGCGGAGCCGTATATCCACAGGCATCCGATGAAATCGCCACCAAACTTTCTTCGGTTCGCGCCCTGGCAGATGCCAAAGCAAAAGGACAGGATCTGATCACAGTCTGTTCCGCCTGTCATCATGTAATCAAACGTGTGAACGATGATATGGCGAATGTAGAAGACATTCAGACCAAAGTAAACAACTACATGGCTCTCGACGAGCCATATCTCGGCGAAACAAAAGTGCTTCATTATCTGGAAGTGCTGCGTGACGTCGTTGGATTCGACAAGATCAAAGAGAAAGTGGTAAATCCTTTAAAGGGAAGAAAAATCGGCGCATATTACGGCTGCATGCTGCTTCGCCCGAGCACCACAATGCAGTTTGACGATCCGGAGAATCCGACAATCATTGAAGATTTTATCAAGGCCCTTGGCGCAACACCGGTCGTATATCCGATGAGAAACGAGTGCTGCGGCGGCTACATATCCCTGAAAGAAAAGAAAATGGCATCCAACATGGTAGACCAGATCATGGCTTCCGCATCCTACAAAGGAGCAGAGGAGC
>CAVBNJ010000410.1:0-2511 GCA_963596755.1 bacterium | reverse complement strand
ACAGAGAATCGGATCATCGAGCTTCATATGATACAGCTTCATCCGCTCCCGTAAAGTCTCACGTGGCTCCAGTTTCATCAGGATTCGGCGCAGCAGTTCTTCTTTTGCCGCCTGCTCATTTTTTTCGTGATAGATCTGTTCCCCTTCTTTTTTACGGAGCTCCTCGCCCAGTGCATGAACAATTTTCTGCAGTTCATCCTCGTCAATCGGCTTCAGCAGATATTCCCGCACACCATATGTAATCGCAGACTTTGCAAATTCAAACTCAGAATACCCTGTCAGGATAATGAAATGGCCCTGATAGCCCTGTCCTCTCGCTTCCCGGATCAGATCAATGCCGGAAAGTCCCGGCATCTTGATATCAACCAGCACCAGATCCGGCTGCAGATCCAGTACCTTTGCCAGGCCGTCTCTTCCGTCCTTTCCCTCTCCGCAGACTTCAAAACCTTCGTCTTCCCATTCAATCAGATCGCGGATACCCATCCGCACAATACTCTCATCATCAACAATCAACACCCGGTACATTGCCTGTTCTCCCTTTGTTTCTTTTCGTTCTACTCGATTGGAATTCTGATTTTCACCCTGGTTCCCACACCGCTTGCGCTGTCCAGTTCCAGTCCATAATTTTCGCCATACCGCAGATAAATTCTCTGGTTCACATTCTGCATGCCGATATGCGTTCCATTTTCGTTTCTCCGGTTCATATTGCTCCGCAGCGTCTCAAGCTGTTCTTTTTCCATGCCGACACCGTCATCTTCGATCAGAATCAGCAGATCGCCGCCTTCCCGGCTGATCGCAATCAGGATATGGCCGATGCCTTCCTTGACCTCCAGACCGTGGACAATCGAATTTTCCACGATCGGCTGCAGGATCAGCGGCAGAATTTTGATATGCATAAGCTCCGGATCCATTTCAATTTCATACTGGATCCGCTCTCCGAAACGGTACTGCTGGATTTTCAGATAGCAGGTAATCAGTTCGACTTCCGTCTGGATTTCCACATCCTGACTGCCCGCCTGAATGTTCTTCCGCAGAATTTTCGCCAGCATCTTTACCAGCTCCTCGATATCGTACTGCTTGCTGGCTCTTGCCTTCATGCGGATGACTTCCAGCGTATTGTACAGAAAATGCGGGTTGATCTGGCTTGCCAGCATTTTAAACTCTGCCTCTTTCTGCTCGATTTTCAGCTGTTCCGCATGGAGCTGTTCCCGGTAAACCTCCGAAATCAGCTTCTGGATTTTCCAGATCATCGTGCCCAGATAGTCGTACAGTTCACTGATTTCATCGTTTCCGCCGAGATGTTCTTCCAGCTCGAAGTTTCCCTGCGCTGCCTTCTGCATCTGCGCATGAAAACGTTCTACCCGCTTGGCAAATGAGGACGAAAATTCGATCATCAGCATTGATGCAACTGCAATGCTGAGCAAAAACAGAATGACACTCTTTCGGTTCTGCTGGCTGGCCTTTCCCACAATGTCTGCATAAGAGCAGAGACTGACAACCTGCAGATAATCCTTGCTTTCTTTCATGGACACAGCCGCGCAGGTCATCACATATTTTTCATTTCCAATTTTGATTACTTTCTGCTTTTCCGTGCTGTCCTCTCCCGGCAGTTCGTCCTGTATCATCCGAAAGTCCATCGTATTTCCGGATTTTTCCGAAACCACGGTCTGACCGTTCAGAACAATCATGGTATCGTAATTCCGCGCTGCAATCGTTTCATTTAACCGCTCCGGCTGGATATGCAGAACCAGAAGGCCGACATCTTCTCCTTTTCTCGTCTTCACCATCCGTGTCAGCGCAAGGCTGTCGTATCCGTAGCTTCCTTTTGATGTCCGAAAATAGTCCCATTTCGTTCCGCCCTTCGTATCGATGGCTTTCTGATACCACGCTTCTTTGCGGATGGAATCATCTACTCTTACGATCTCGGAGTTTCCGATCATCGTATCGTTCTCGATGTAGATGCTGAAATGAGAAATCATATTATTGTAGTAATTTCCATAATCGTCGAATGCGGTAAAATTTTTAAAATCCGTGACCTGCTCCTGATACTCTGTATACTGTGTCCGGCTGATTTTTTCCAGCTGTTCATTAAAGAAGAAATATTTCGAGACCATCGTCGCCGTATTGACCAGCTCTTTGACCTGAGTCTGCACCATTTCCACTTCGGTCACTTCTGTATTTTTCGCCTGCTTAATCAGAAGCCGATCTGTTCCCTGAATCAGATAATTTCCAATCAGGATCATGGGAATCACGCCGCCGACCAGATACAGAATCAGCATCCGATACCGCACTTTGGCCCCCAGAATTTTTGTTTTGATCATATTCCAGATCTTTTTTCTCTTTTTCATTCACGAAACCTCCGTATTCAGTATATCGCAAAAATGTAAATGGAGACAATGCATATTTTGCGAGTTTAGAACAGAAAAAGACTCCTGTTCACACAGGAGCCTTCGACATAGCGAGAGGGGGATTCGAACCCTCGACACCGCGGGTATGAACCGCGTGCTCTAG
>CAVBNJ010000409.1:0-2517 GCA_963596755.1 bacterium | reverse complement strand
GAGGGATACCATGCAGGCACTTTCGAAGAAAAAAACCGGTGATATCTGTACCATCAAATGGATGTTTGGAATCCCTGAGATTCTGGATTTCCTGCGGAGCCGCAAAATCGAAGAAGGCAGCACCATACAGGTCATCCAGAAAATGGACGGCGGATTAATCCTCGGTATGGACGGAAAACGAATCGCACTGTGCGACGAAGCGGCAGACCGGATTCAGGTGTGAAATCGGATCTGTCCGGTAAATAGAAAACGAGCGGAACCTTGAAAAAGGGGCCGCTCGTTTTCTATGGAAAAAATCAGAAAATGCACAAATTTGAAAATCTGTAAATTGAATTTACCCAAAAAGTGAAGTACAGTACAGAAAGAATGCAAAGAATGGAGGAAAGAAGATGAATGAAGTAAAAAAACCGAAGAAACCTTTGATCTACTATTACTGTGCAGTCATTCTGGTTGTTATCCTTTTTAATGCAATGACCGTGCCATGGCTGATGGAACGCCGTATTCAGAAAGTAGATTATACAACCTTTATCCAGATGACGGAACAAGGGGAAGTCGGACGGGTTGATATCAAAGAACAGGATAATTCCATTGTGTTTACCGATAAGGAAAATAAAAATATCTATAAAACAGCGATGGTAAGCGATCCGAATCTGACACAGAGACTGTACGAGGCCGGTGTCTCTTTCTACGGGGAAGAAATTGAACAGATGTCTCCGCTGCTCAGCTTTTTCCTGACCTGGATTCTGCCGCTTCTGATTTTCGTCGGAATCGGCGAGCTGATGTCGAGAAAACTGATGAACCGGGCCGGCGGAAAAAATGCCATGAGCTTTGGTATGGGAAAGAGCAATGCGAAAGTATACGTAAAGTCTTCCAACGGAATCAAATTCAGCGATGTAGCGGGCGAAGATGAAGCAAAAGAGAATTTAACAGAAATTGTAGACTATTTACATAATCCGGACCGCTATAAGAAAATCGGCGCTTCCATGCCGAAAGGAATCCTGCTTGTCGGCCCTCCTGGAACCGGAAAAACGATGCTGGCAAAAGCAGTTGCCGGTGAAGCAAACGTACCGTTCTTTTCCATGTCAGGATCTGAATTCGTAGAAATGTTCGTCGGCATGGGTGCATCCAAAGTAAGAGACTTGTTCCAGCAGGCAAAAGAGAAAGCACCGTGTATCGTGTTTATTGACGAGATTGATGCGATCGGAAAGAAGCGTGACGGACAGATCGGCGGAAATGATGAGAGAGAGCAGACACTGAACCAGCTTCTGACAGAGATGGACGGATTTGAGGGAAATACAGGCGTTATTATCCTTGCGGCGACCAACAGACCGGAGACACTTGATCCGGCACTGTTAAGGCCGGGCCGGTTTGACCGCCGTGTTCCGGTTGAACTTCCGGATCTGAAGGGCAGAGAGGAAATCCTCAAAGTCCACGCGAAAAAGATTCTGGTTGCAGACAATGTGGATTATAAGAAAATTGCCAGAATGGCTTCCGGTGCTTCCGGCGCGGAGCTTGCCAATATTGTAAATGAGGCGGCTCTTCGGGCAGTACGGGATCACAGAGAATATGCGACGCAGGCAGATCTCGAGGAAAGCATCGAGGTTGTCATCGCAGGATATCAGAAGAAAAATGCAATTCTGACAGACAGAGAAAAGCTGATTGTATCGTATCACGAAGTCGGTCATGCACTGGTAGCTGCAAAACAGACCAACTCAGCTCCGGTGCAGAAGATTACGATTGTACCGAGAACGTCGGGAGCCTTAGGCTATACGATGCAGGTGGATGAAGGAAACCACTATCTGATGGAAAAAGAAGAACTGGAAAACAAGATCGCTACTTATACCGGCGGACGTGCGGCAGAGGAAATTGTGTTTGGATCTGTTACGACAGGCGCTTCCAACGATATCGAGCAGGCAACCAAGCTGGCAAGGGCGATGATTACCCGCTATGGTATGAGCAAAGAGTTTGATATGGTGGCAATGGAAACGCAGACCAATCAGTATCTGGGCGGGGATACTTCCCTGAACTGCTCCGTGGAGACGCAGACGCTGATTGACCGGAAAGTAGTGGAACTGGTGAAAAAACAGCATGAAAAGGCAGCGCAGATCCTGATGGAAAACCGTGAGAAACTGGATGAGATTTCACAGTATCTCTATCAGAGGGAAACGATTACCGGTGAGGAATTCATGAACATTTTAAATTCCTGAGCGGAAAGATTATTTCGTCCGGTCAATGAAGTCTTTGCAAAGCTGATACTGGCAGGCGGCCAGCTCTTTTCTGGAAATGGAATAATTGCTTTTGATCCAGCGGAGAACCATATTGGTGAGGCCTCCGAGATAGAAAGCAAAGATATATTCCACCGGGCCGGAGAGTTTTGCGTCCCTTTGTAAGTTTTCCTGAAGATGGTCAGAAAACAGATCGGTAAAAAAGTGATAGAAGATTTCAAAAAGTTCTTCATCATAGGAAGCGCCGAAAGCATGATAAAAAAATCGGTTTTCCTGCTGGATAAAATGGAGC
>CAVBNJ010000408.1:0-2527 GCA_963596755.1 bacterium | reverse complement strand
GTAATAATAGTATTCAGTTATTAGTGCGTACTTTTCAGTATACGTCATATGTGGTGCGGGTTGCAATAACTTTCGTCTTTTTCGGGAAAAGATTTTGCGTCATAGAAGGCCTGTGCTCATCATACAATGGATAGAAAGAGCGGGAAGCGGCGTTTGGAATGATGGGGAAGAAAAAGAGACGGGGAAGAGTTCTTCTGGCAGCGGTAATTTTAATGCTCCTGGCATCGTGCCGGATCACGGATGTGAGCGAAGGAGAGCGGCAGGAACTGTCGTATGCAATCGTAAAGCCGGGCGATTTTCCGCCGGAAATCGATCAGATTCTGCGCGAGAAAAAGGAATCCGCGTTCCAGATGGCGTACGAGAGCGGGGACGATCTTTACATACTGCGCGGCTACGGAAAACAGAAAAGCGGAGGCTTTTCCATACAGATCGAGGAAGTATCGAAAGCGGAGAATGCCGTGTTCGTGCGGACAAAACTTGTCGGACCTGCCGCAAAGGAGGAGCAGAAAGGCGCCGCCTCCTGCCCTTACGTCGTGCTGAAAACGAAAGCGGCGGCGGGAATCTCAGTCGTATTTGAAGATTAGAGTGGGAGGAGCCTTATGGATTTTGTGAAGAAAATTCTGCATCAGATCTGCAGAAAAAGCGAAGCCGTATCACAGATTACATTCGATGAGGACTACAACGTGCCGGACGCGCGGCCCGATGTGGGGCGGATGATTCAGAAAAAAGGAGAGGTGACAATCGGGGATGTGCAGATTTCGGAGGGGAAGGCGCGCGTGTTCGGCGGCCTCGTTTTCCATCTGCTGTACGTCTCCGACGGCGAACGGCGGCGGATCTGTCAGCTCTCCGGTGAACTTCCGATCGACGAGACGATCAATTTGGAAGGGCTGACCGGCGGCGACAAGGTCTGCATTACCTGGGAGGTGGAGGATCTGAACCTGCATCTCATCAACTCGCGGAAGCTGGGCGTGCGCGCGATCGTGACGCTGCACGCATGGATCGAGGAACTGTGCGACCTCGCCGTGCCGATGGAAATCCGCGGGGAGAGCGACGCTGCGGTGAAGCGGAAGGAATACCGCGTGGTCGAGCTTGCAGTGCAGAAAAAAGATGTGCTGCGCGTCAAAAAAGAACTTACGATTCCGTCCGGCAAGCCGGAGCTGCACGAGATCATCTGGCAGGATCTGGAAGTGCGCGGACTGGATCTCCGTGCCGAGGAGGGACGGGTGAGCGCGCAGGGAGAACTTTTTGTCTTCTGCCTCTACAGCGACGGCGAGGAGGATCACCCGCTGCAGTGGGTGGAGCAGGCAGTACCGTTCCAGACAGAAGTAGAGTGCCAGGGCTGCACCTCCGAGATGATTCCGCGGATCGAGAGCACACTTGGCCAGACAGCACTCGAAATCCAGCCTGATTCCGACGGAGAAGAGCGGGTGCTGCAGGCGGAGGCCGTGCTCGAACTCGATATCTGCCTGTATCAGGAGGAGACGGTATCTCTCCTGCAGGACGTCTACCACCCGAAACGCGAATGCATTCCGAAAGTGCAGGAGGAAACGTTAGAAAGTCTTCTGATCCGCAATTCCTCCAAATGCCGCCTGACCGACAAACTGCAGATGCGCGTGCCGAAAAACAAAATCCTGCAGATCTGCCACAGTGACGGAAAAATCAAGATCGACGAGGAACGAATCGTGGAAAACGGCATCGAGGTAACCGGCGTGGTGGAACTGAAAGCACTCTATGTCGTGAGCGATGACGAAATGCCGTTCTACGCCGCCGAGACCGCCGTCCCCTTCCGCCACACCATCGAAGTCCCGGGAATCGGAGCGGACTGCCGCTACGAACTCCAGTCCTCCATCGACCAGCTCTCCACAACCATGCCGGACAGCAGCGACATCGAAGCCAAAGTCGTACTGAACCTGAACGCCCTCGTCTTCCGCCGCAGAAAAGAAATGGTAATGCAGTACGTCGAAGAAAAAGACCGCGACCCCGAAGAACTCCAGTGTTTCCCGGGAATCACCTGCTACTTCGTCAAGCCGGGGGATACACTGTGGGATATCGCAAAGAAATTCTATACGACGACCGATAAAATCCGGGAACTGAACGACCTCAAAACCGAAACCCTCACACCGATGCAGCAGCTGCTGGTGGAGCGGGTATAACAAAAAAGACATCTTCCTGCCTGAAACGGAAAAGATATACGGCAGGAGGGTGTCTTTTTTGTGATATTTGAAATTTTATGTGATGCTGATACGAGAAGCCTTTAAATCAATCAGTCTTTGTGCATATCCAGTAAGCCGTGATATCTGCTCGGATGTGTAACCCGTAGAAAGATAATCGAAAAAAGTATCATCAGGCAAGAGAAGTTCAATGGCAAAGGTGTCTGCTTCGGTCTCGTATTCTGCCGTTTTCAGCTGCGTTCTGGTATCCATAAAAATGGCATTTGCCTTTTTATGGAGAAACAAATGTCCAAGTTCGTGTGCCAGAACTTGTGTACGCTCCCGTTCGGAAAGAGTTTCATCGAGATAGATGATAT
>CAVBNJ010000407.1:0-2533 GCA_963596755.1 bacterium | reverse complement strand
GCTTCAGCACATCGTCGTACGGCAGCCATTTCGTGTACAGAACCTCGTACGGCTCACGCTCCTGGTAATGACAATCATATTCTTCTGTATGCTCATACATGAACGATCCGCGCAGCACTTTTAAGAATCCGAGCTGAAGCTGCTGCGGACGGAGGGCATAAACATCCGCGAACGAACGGCGGAAGCTTGCATAATCCTCATACGGCAGTCCGGCGATCAGGTCGAGGTGCTGGTGGATATTTCTTCCCTTTGCAATCCGGTTTACAATCTCTGTGACTCTTCCAAAGTCCATTTTCCGGTGGATCGCCTCGATCGTCTGCGGATTCGTGGACTGCACGCCGATCTCGAGCTGTACCAGACCCGGCCGCAGCGTATTTAAGAGTTCCAGTTCCTCCTCGGTGATCAGATCGGCAGCGATCTCAAAGTGGAAGTTCGTCACGCCGTTATCGTGCTCCGCGATAAATTTCCAGATCGCCATCGCATGATCTTTCTTACAGTTAAAGGTACGGTCGACAAATTTGACCTGCGGTACTTTCTGCTCCAGGAAAAAGGCAAGTTCCTTTTTGACCAGATCCAGATTTCGGAATCGGAGCCGCTTATCAATTGAAGAAAGGCAGTAGCTGCAGGAAAACGGACAGCCGCGGCTTGACTCATAATAGATGATGCGGTTCTCAAATTTTTTCAGATTCGCATACGGGAAATCCACCTCTGACAGATCCATGACCGGGCGCCACGGATTGCTTTTGATCGCTCCGTCCTCATCGCGGTATGTAATACCATGGATCTCTTCGAGCGTTCTGCCCTCCGTGCCGTTCTCCTGATTCTGATAATAGACCGCCAGCTCGCGGAACGTCACTTCTCCCTCGCCTTTCATGATTCCGGCAAGGAACGGATACTGCTCCAGCATCTCCTCGGCGTGGTACGACACCTCCGGTCCGCCAAGCCAGATCTTTGTTTTCGGGCTGATTTTGTGGTACTCGGTGATCAGATCTTCAACGATTGATATGTTCCAGATATAGCACGAAACACAGACGACATCCGCATGCGCCAGAAATAAGCTCCGCAGCATGGAATCCTTCGACTGGTTGATCGTAAATTCACGGATCTCCGGAAACACGCCGGCTTTTTCCGCGCTCGCCTGCAGTGTATAGACGGCAAGATTGGAATGAATATATTTTGCGTTGACCGCAGTCAGAATAATTTTCATAATATTTCTAATACTTCTCCTTGGTTCCTCTTTGCATATTTTTTATACTACCACATTCCGGCGTGAAAATACACCGTCATTCCGCTAAAAGCACAATTTTTTCACATTTTCCCGACAAAACAGTTGCAATTTTCGCGGATCCATGTTATATTAACAAAGGTTTCCACCAGGAAATCAAAATGCCCAGATAGCTCAGTTGGTAGAGCAGAGGACTGAAAATCCTCGTGTCGCTGGTTCGATTCCGGCTCTGGGCATTTTTCTTTTTGCTAAAAATGAATATTCGCAATGATTGCATTGCCGTATATTGCCAGATTTTATATAGTAACTACATAGTTCCCTGAAAATGTAATTTCTCATTTTCGCAGGTTTCGTTTCCCTGTGA
Source organism: bacterium (assembly GCA_963596755.1). Classification (GTDB taxonomy): domain Bacteria; phylum Bacillota; class Clostridia; order Lachnospirales; family Lachnospiraceae; genus Fusicatenibacter. Next base: position 944 of record CAVBNJ010000407.1, on the reverse strand, counting down.
ATGAGGAATTTTTTGTTTTTGAGCAGAGCAATTTTACTTTCTGGAAAGCAGTTTTTTATGGCACATTCTTTTGTAACTGTATCCGGCACGCAGTTTGTCAAAGACGGTTCCCCGCTTCTCTTCCGCGGCGTCGGCATCGGAAGCTGGCTGAACCTGGAGCATTTTATGGTCGGCATTCCAACGCCCGATCATCAGATTCGAAATGCCTTCACAAAGGTTTACGGCGCGGAGTTTTCCGAACGGTTCTGGGATTCCTTCACGCGCAATTTTGTCACGGAGGAGGATTTCGAATTTTTAAAGAGCTGCGGTGTCAACGTGCTCCGCGTTCCGTTCAATTACCATCTTTTCCTCGACGACCAGCACCCGTATGAAATTCTGGAACAGGGCTTTGTCTATTTTGACCGCCTGCTGGATCTGTGCGACGCCTATCAGATCTATCTTCTGCCGGATCTTCACACGACCCCGGGCGGACAGAACCCGGACTGGCATTCCGACAATGCGACCGGTATTCCGCAGTTCTGGCATTACAAAGTATTCCGCGATCAGATGGTGTCTCTCTGGGCCAAAATCGCCGAGCACTGCCGTGACCGTGAATATCTGCTCGGCTATGATGTCCTGAATGAGCCATACCTCATCGACGCACCGGATCTTCTAACCGATTTTTACCGTGATGTCACAAACGCCATCCGTGCCGTAGACCCGAACCACATCCTCTTTCTCGAGGGCGACCACTTTGCCATGCAGTTCGACTGCATTCACGAAATTACCGATGAAAATACGGCTCTGACGTTCCACTACTATCCGACCGTCTGGGAGCCGGAGCTCTTTTCCGATACGTACAGCCCCGAAAAACGGCAGGCAAAATTCCGCGAAATTCTTGATCAGATCGCCTCTATCCGCGAAACCTTCGGCCGTCCGATCCTCTGCGGCGAGGCAGGCTACGA
>CAVBNJ010000406.1:0-2538 GCA_963596755.1 bacterium | reverse complement strand
ATCCCGACGGCGGTGATCGGCGGAATGATTCAGAGTCTTGTCACGCTGACCTCTTCCAATCTGCTGGCACCGGGTGTCGGACTGTATCTGACGGCGATTCTGCTCGTAGTGGCAGATATGCTCCCGGAAGGAGAAAAAACGCAGAAAAACCTGAAGCCAAAAGACGCGTTAATCGCCGGCTTTTTCCAGGGCTTTTCGACCATTCCGGGACTCTCCCGCCTTGGTTCTACGCTTTCCGCGTGTGTGATCGGCGGCATGACCCGTTCGTACGCGGTCAAATATTCACTGATTGCGAGCGTTCCGGCGATTTTCGGGGCAACAATCGTTGAGGTTGCGACGATGGGAAAAAATAAAATCGTATTTCAGCCGGTTTACCTGGTCGGCATTTTTGCGGCGGCTGCAGCCGGTTACTTCACCATCCGCGTTCTGATGCGTGTGGTGAGAAAACGGAAACTGAAATATTTTGCTTTGTACTGTCTTCTTGTCGGGACATTCTCCATTGCAGGATATTTTCTGCTGTAACATAAGAAGGGGAGGAGTTCTGCATGGCAAATACAACAAAGGGAACCGGTAAGGCAAAGAAAAAGACTTCTGCCTCCGGTACAGCAAAAAAGAAGCAGACAAAAACAACGGCCAGAAAGACAACCGCAAAAAAGAGCAGTACAGCGAAGCGTACATCCGCTGCGAAGAAAAATACCGTGCGTGAACCGATGGATGAGGGCGTACGCGCAGAGATTATTCTGCTTTGTACCCTGGCATTTTCCATTCTGCTGATGCTCAGCAACTTCGGTATGGGCGGTGTGATCGGTCAGGCGGTCTGTGACTTCTTCTTCGGGCTTTTCGGTGTGACGGAATGGGCGGCACCGGTTCTGATCTTCTTCGGAATGGCATTTTACATAGCAAATCGGGAAAACTTTCTGATTGTGCGGAAAACGGGAGGAGCTGTGAGCTGCTTCGTGTTTTTCTGCGCTTTTATGCAGCTTCTGACATCGGGCTACACAAGAGATACGTCGTTTCTGGACTACTATTTTGACAGTGCCTATGACCATCTCGGCGGAGGTATCCTGGGCGGTTCTGTCGTGAAAATTCTCGGCATGGGATTTGGACAGATCGGGGCATGGGTCATTATTGTGATTGCAATTGTTATTTCGGTTATCGTGATGACGCAGAAGCCGATTTTTGCGCCGATCCATGAAAAGACAAACGATCACCGCCGGATGGCAGAGGAGAGACGTCAGGAACGTCTGGCACGAAGAGCTGCCATGGAGGAAGAGGAAGACAAAGAGCTGATCCTCGAGAATGTGGAGGAGCCGAAAAAAGCCGAAAAGAAAAAGAAATCCCGTCTTCTTCCGCGTGTGGATCTGAAGGCGGAATTAAACGAGAATGACGATACACACCAGATGGAGATGCCGGAACTTTCGATTCACCGTGGTTCCGTGCCGGCTGAGGAGCCGGAAAAAGCAGAACCGGAAACGGCACAGCCGGCAGCGGAAGAGCCGAAAAAAGGAAAAACAGCGGCAGACCATGCGCGCAATCCGAGGTCTTCCCAGCAGGAGATTGAAGCGGATGTAGACGATATCCGTCAGGAGATTGATAAAAAGGCGGAGGAGAAGCGGCCGGAATATAAAACGCCGCCGATGAATCTGCTGAAAAAAGGAACCCGCGGCGCGATGGGAGATTCCGATGCGCATCTGCGGGAAGTGGCACGAAAACTGGAAGAGACACTGGACAGCTTCGGTGTCAAAGTTACCGTAAATAATGTAAGCTGCGGCCCGACTGTCACACGGTACGAGCTGATGCCGGAACAGGGCGTAAAGGTAAGCCGTATTGTCGGACTGACCGATGATATCAAGCTGAGTCTTGCTGCCGCAGATGTCCGCATTGAGGCACCGATTCCGGGAAAATCCGCAGTCGGCATCGAGGTTCCAAATAAGACGAATACCGCTGTTATGCTGCGCGATCTTCTGGAAACGCCGGAATTTAAAAACTTTTCGTCGAATCTGGCGTTTGCCGTCGGAAAAGATATCGCCGGACAGCCGGTGATTGCGGATATCGCCAAGATGCCGCATCTTCTGATCGCCGGTGCAACCGGTTCCGGTAAATCGGTCTGCATCAACACGCTGATCATGAGTATTATTTATAAAGCAAAACCGGAAGACGTCAAACTGATCATGATCGACCCGAAGGTCGTGGAGCTTTCGGTATACAACGGCATTCCGCACCTCTTCATTCCGGTTGTCACCGACCCGAAAAAAGCATCGGGCGCGCTGAACTGGGCCGTTGCGGAGATGACGGACCGTTATAATAAGTTCGCGGAATTCAACGTGCGCGATATGAAGGGCTACAATGCAAAAGTTGCCGAGCTGCCGCCGGATGAAAACGGCAAAAAGCCGGAGAAGCTGCCGCAGATCGTCATCATCGTGGACGAGCTTGCTGACCTGATGATGGTTGCACCGGGAGAAGTCGAGGATGCGATCTGCCGTCTGGCACAGCTTGCCCGTGCGGCCGGTATCCATCTGATTATTGCGACGCAGAGAC
>CAVBNJ010000405.1:0-2542 GCA_963596755.1 bacterium | reverse complement strand
GGGATCGGGCAATGCAGCACTGTTCGTATGGATGAGTGCAAATGTCGTCTGGGCGGAAAGCAAAATGAAAAAGAAGGAGGGATTGAGCGCATGAAAGTTTTAGAATACGGAAAAGAACAGGAAAAAACACTGCTTTTTCTGCCGTGCACAGCGGAGCCAGCGTGGGCATTCACCGATTCAGTAACCTTACTGGCACAGGATTATCATGTAATGCAGATCGTCTACGATGGCCACGGCGAAACGGGAGAGGATTTTGTCTCCGTGGAGCACACAGTGGATGAAGTGACAAATTGGCTGCTGCGTCACGGGGTTACGCATCTGAATGCGGCTTATGGCTGCTCTATGGGTGGGGCATGCCTGACGCGTTTTCTTGCACTTGGAAAAATTTCAGTGGAACGTGCGATTATTGATGCCGGTATCACACCGTATCAGATGCCGCTGATTTTGCGGAAGCTTGCATGCCTGCGCGATTACATGGGATTCAAACTTGTGGCAAAAAGCCGGAAGATTCTGGAGGCAGCCTATCCACCGGAACGATGGACACTGCCGGAGCGCGATTCTGTGGAGGAATACAACAAATTAACGGCATACCTGAAGACATATTCAAACACTACGATCCGCAATATCTTCTGGTCCGCCAATAATTATGCGCTCCCACCGAAGCCGGCGAAAACAAACCGTGACATCGTTTATTGGTATGGGGAAGAGGAAAAGAAAGCACGGAGCAGAAATATCCAATTTATCCAACAGTATTTTCCAAAAGTGCAGACACACAGCATTCCAAAGATGGATCACGCAGAGCTTGTGATGATATATCCACAGGAATTCTGCCAGCAGGCGATGAAGATTTTCCGGAAGGGTTTCTAAATCGAAAAACGAATTTTAAAGATATCAAATTCGATAGCTTAAAAAAGAGAAGAAGAACCCGAAAGCCTCCTGATTTTCAGAAGAAAGAGCTGAAAATCAGGAGGCCTTCTTTTTGTCTAAATGGATCATTACTGTCTGTTCAGGTATGGATAAAGCACAGCTGCCATGATATGATAAAGAAAAGTTAGATAAAACTAACACGAACGTCACAGCAGGAAAGGGATGAAACAGAAGTTGAATGTAAACGAAATTGCAAGCCTCGGAAGCAATGTCAAGACGATGATTCAGAACGAGAAATGCTCGGTTCTCATGCTGAACGATGCGACCGGAGAGGGCGTGATGACGATTTACCGGGTGATGCCCGGGGTAATGATCTGTTTTTCGGATATGCATATGGAGCGGTGCTCCTCGGAATTTGAATTAAAAAACGATACCAAAGTCTTCTGCATCGATCACTGCCGGGAAGGGCGGATCGAGATGGAAGTGAAGCCTGGCGTGTTCAGCATCATGCAGGAGAATGAACTTCGCCTGGACAACCGCGAGCATCACAAAGGGCAGACCAGTTATCCGCTGAAACATTACCATGGAGTCAGTGTCTTTATGGAGACGGTGGAAGCGCAGAAGTCGCTCGATGAAATGTTCCACGGATTTTCTGTATCAATAGAAGAACTGCGGAGCCGCTACTGCACCGAAGAGAAACCCTATGTGATCCGCGGCGATGAATCCCTTGCGGCGATCCTCTCGGGATTTTATCAGAAAAACATCGGCCATCCGGATCTGGCGGAAGCGAAAGAGTATTACCAGATCAAGGTCGTGGAGCTGCTGCTGTACCTGAACACGATGACGGCGGAGAGCGGAAAAGAAGTGCGGCCGTATTACTACAAAACCCAGATGGAAAAAATCAAAGCAATTCACGCGCGGATCACCGGGGATCTTCAGACGCGGTTTACGATCGAGGAGCTGTCCTCCATGTATGAGATTCCGCTGACGACGATGAAAAAATGCTTCAAAGACGTTTACGGCGATTCGATTTACTCGTATCAGAAGCGGTACTGGATGAATCTGGCGGCGAATCTGCTGCTGCAGGATCAAAACCGGGAAATCCAGGAGATCGCCGCGGCTGTCGGATATGAGAATCCGGGAAAATTTTCCTCCGCATTTCGAAGCGTGATGGGCGTCTCCCCGGCAGAGTACAGATTCAGAAAGGAAGGGATCATCTGATGGAAAAGAAGAAAAAAGACAGCTGGCTGAAAGTGCTGCTTGGCTACACCGAGGGAAGCGGGCAAAAACTCGGACTATCAGTAGTCCTGTCTGTGATCAGCATCATCAGCGGACTGATGCCTTATTACTGCATTTACCGCGCGATCGATCTCTACATCCGGAATCTGCATCAGGCACCCATGCAGGAGATGGTGCGGTGGTGCCTGTATGCCCTGCTCTTTTACGTGATCAAAATCCTGAGTTTTTCCGCATCCACATGGATTTCCCACATCGCAGCCTATCACATCCTGGAGGGTCTGCGGCTGCGCCTGACGGACCGCTTCTTAAAAGCACCATTGGGTGATGTAGAAGGCCACAGCATCGGTGAAATCAAGAGTATCATGGTAGAAAAAATCGAAAACATGGAGCCGCCGATTGCGCATATGATCCCGGAGGGAAGCGGTCACATCCTGCT